>NZ_DAOMPX010000002.1:69883-151005 GCF_035445025.1 Citricoccus sp.
CCCGCCGCGGCTCGGAGCGATTCGCCCTGGACTCGGTGGCCGTCTTCGCCGCCGCCGGCCTGGAGGCGGTCCTGATGCCGCGGCCCCTGCCCACCCCGGTGCTCGCCTTCGCCGTGCGGCACCTGGACGCCGACGCCGGCGTCATGGTCACCGCCAGCCACAACCCGCCGGCCGACAACGGCTACAAGGTCTACCTCGGCGGGCGGATGACGGACGAGGCCGGGCGCGGGGCACAGATCACCACCCCGTCCGACGCGGAGATCGCCGGCCACATCGACCACGCCGCCCGCCTCGAGTCCATCCCGCTGGCCCCCGACGGCTGGACCGTGCTGGACGAGGGCATCGTGGGCGCCTACCGGCTCGCGGCCCGCGTGGTCCTGGCCACCCCGGACCACTCCGTCACCGTCCCCGCACGGCACCTGGACGTCGTGTACACCCCCCTGCACGGCGTGGGCGGGGCGGTGCTGCCCGACCTGTTCGAGGACGCCGGCTTCGCCCGGCCGTACGTGGTGCCCGAGCAGGCCGAGCCGGATCCCGCGTTCCCCACGGTCGCCTTCCCCAACCCCGAGGAACCCGGCGCCATGGACCTCGCGCTCGCCGCGGCGGCCGAACGCGGCGCCGACCTGGTGATCGCCAACGACCCCGACGCCGACCGGCTGGCCCTGGCCGTCCCGGTGCCGCAGCGCCCGGACCGGGCGGGCACGGGCGGGCCGGGCTGGCGCATGCTCACCGGTGACGAGGTGGGCGTGCTGCTCGGCCACCAGCTGATCGACCGGCTCCGTCCGACCGGGGCCGTGATGGCCAGCTCGGTGGTGTCCTCCCGGCTGCTGTCCCGGCTCGCCGCGGAGCTCGGCGTGACCCACGAGACCACGCTGACCGGGTTCAAGTGGATCGGCCGGGTCCCCGGGCTGGGCTACGGCTACGAGGAGGCCCTGGGGTACTGCGTGGCCCCGGACCTGGTGCGGGACAAGGACGGGATGACCGCGGCCCTCGTGGCCGCCGAGATGGCCGCCTCGCTCGCGGCCGAGGGCCGGACCCTGCTGGACGTCCTGGACGCGATCGCCCTGCAGTTCGGCGTGACCGTGACCGGCCAGCTCTCCCTCCGGGTGGCGGACACGGCCCTGCTGGAGGCGATGATGACCCGGTTGCGGGTCACGCCGCCGACCAGCCTCGCCGGCCATGACGTCACCGCGGCGGTGGACCTGTCCCAGGGCTACCGCGGCCTGCCGGCGACCGATGCCCTGATGTACACCACCGCGGACGACTCCCGGGTGGTCGTGCGCCCCTCCGGGACCGAGCCCAAGCTCAAGTGCTACCTCGAGGTCGTCCGCCCGGTCGACTCCGCGGCCGACCTGCCCACGGTCCGCGCCGAGGCCGGCGCCGCCCTGGAGCAGCTGGAGCGGTCCGTGGCCGAGGCCCTGGGCCAGTAGGCTGGAACCCATGGATCTCGCCCAGTACATCGACCACACCCTGCTCAAGCCCCAGGCCTCCCGCCAGGACATCCTGGACCTGTGCGCCGAGGCCGCCGCGGCGAAGGTGAAGAGCGTCTGCGTGAACCCCGTGTGGGTGTCCACGGTGCACGAGGCCCTGGCCGGCAGCGGCGTGCTCACCTGCGCCGTGGCGGGATTCCCGCTGGGCGCCACCACCACCGCCGTCAAGGTGTCCGAGGCCGCCGGTGCCGTGGCCGACGGTGCCGATGAGGTGGACATGGTCATCGACATCGCCGCCGCCCTGGCCGGGGACAACGCCGCGCTGGTGGCGGACATCGGCGCCGTGGCCGAGGCGGTGCACGCAGGCGGGGCGATCCTGAAGGTCATCATCGAGACCTGCCTGCTGGACGACGCCGCCAAGGAACTGGCCTGCCGGGCGGCCGTCGAGGCCGGTGCCGACTTCGTCAAGACCTCCACGGGCTTCTCCACCGGGGGCGCCACCGTCGAGGACGTCGCCCTGATGCGCCGCGTGGTGGGGCCCGAGGTGGGGGTCAAGGCCTCCGGCGGCGTCCGCACCCGTCAGGACGCCCTGAACATGATCGACGCCGGCGCCACGAGGATCGGCGCCAGCTCCGCCCTTGCTATCCTGAAGACGAGCTGACGCACGGGCCCATCCCGCGTCGGCAATCGCTCGCACCAGTACTGAGGAGACATCGTGATCGTCAACGGCAAGCCCAAGAGCTACTCCGGTCAGGGCAACTTCTGGGGCAACATCCTGGTGACGGCCGTCTGCTTCGTCCTGTTCGTCGGCTCCCTCTACGCCATGGGCTGGTGGGACTTCGAGAACGCCTGGATCCCCGGCATCGCCGCCCTGGTCCTGGCCACGCTCGCCTTCATCATCCCCCAGGGGGTCATCGGCCGCGGTGACACCGTGGACCACGAGGCCATCCACGCCGAGGCCACGGTCGCACGCCGCGGCCACTGAGCCCGGCGTCCCGGACACCGGGACCGGAGGGTCCTATCCCCCACCCAGACACCTCGGCCTCGCCGGCCACCAGACGTCCACGCCGGAACACCGGCGTGGACGTTCTGCGTATCGTCTCCATCGCCGCCGTCGTCCTCGGCCACGCCTACGGGCCGCGGCTGCCCGGCAGCGAGTACCTGGAGATCTGGCGGATGCCGCTGTTCTTCTTCCTGACCGGTTACTTCTGGACCCTGGGCCGGCCGTTCGCCCACGAACTGCGCGCCCGCTGGAAGACCCTGGCGATCCCCTACCTGGTCTGGGCCGTGATCATGAGCGTGCCGGCCTGGCTGTGGACCCGCGGTGCCCCGGCCGAGTTCTGGCCCCTGATGGCCACCGGCTGGTACGGGGGATCGGACCAGACCCCGCCGTGGTGGGCCTTCTGGTTCATCTCGGTGCTGTTCTTCGTGACGCTGCTGCGCCGCTGGCTCGAGTACTTCCCGCCGTGGGTGGCCTGGGCGGTCTCGGTGGGCGGCCTGCTGCTGTCCCTGATCCCGGACTCGTTCCTGGGCCGGACGCCGCTGGGGATGGGCCTGGCCCTGCCCTGCCTGTTCTTCGTCCTGGCCGGTGAGCTGTTCCGCTACCAGGTCCAGCCCCGGATCACCCGGTACCGCGCCGTGACGGGAACCTGCATCCTCCTGTTGGGCCTGCTGGCGGTGCGCCTGGGCGTGGAACCCCTGAACATCAAGTTCGCCGGGTTCGGGCAGTTCCTGCTGAGCCCCGTGGTCGGCACGGCCATGGCCGCCGGCCTGGTGCTCGTGTTCGGCACGGTGGTGGACCGGTTCGTCCGTGATGCGGCGCCGGCGGTCAACGCCCTCGTGCGCACCGGCACCGTGGTGGTGCTGTTCCACGGGTGGCTGTTGCAGACCCTCGTCGCCTCCGGCGTCCTGGACGACGCCGCCAAGTTCGTCCTGTGCCTGCTCATCAGCTGGTCCGTGGGCCTGCTGATCAACGCCACCCCGCTGTCCCCGTGGCTCTCCGGCGTCCCGGCCCCGGACTGGTGGACCCGCTGGCGGGCCCACCGCGAGTACCTGGCGGGCCGGCACCACTAGGCCGCCGACCGCACTGGGTCACCGGCGGACCCTGGTCGCCGGCAGTCCCGGGCGGCCGGCGGACCCGGGTCGCCGGCGGTCCCGGGTGACCGGCGGCCCTAGGCGGCCGGCTGGTCCGGCAGGAAGATCGCCTTGAGCACCTGGGCGGCCCAGTCCAGCAGGGGCAGGTCCACGAGGTCCTTGCCGCCCACCGGGGCGGTCCTGGGCCGCGGGATCATCACCGCGTTCAGCGCCGGCTTGACCGAGGCCCCCTTGTACATGCGCTTCAGCCGCATCTCCCGGGACTCGGGCAGGTCCGCCGGGCCGAACTTCACGTTCTGGCCCATCAGCATGACCTCGGTGACGCCGGCGGCCCGGGCGGCGTTGCGGAACCGCGCCACGGCCACCAGGTTCTGCGCGGCCCCGGGCAGCTCGCCGTAGCGGTCCTGCAGCTCCTCCACCACCGCGTCGACCGCGGCGTCGTCGTTGGCCTGGGCCAGGTTGCGGTAGGCCTCCAGCCGCAGCCGCTCCCCCGGCACGTAGTCGTGCGGCAGGTGGGCGTTGATCGGCAGCTCCACCTTGACCTCGGCGGGGGCGGTCTCCTCCCCGCCCTTGAAGTCGGCCACGGCCTCACCCACCATCCGCAGGTACAGGTCGAACCCGACCCCGGCGATGTGCCCGGACTGCTCGCCGCCGAGCAGGTTGCCGGCGCCGCGGATCTCCAGGTCCTTCATGGCCAGTTGCATGCCGGAGCCGAGCTCGTTGTGCGCGGCCACGGCCTTGAGCCGTTCCAGGGCGGTCTCCCCCAGCGGCTTCTCGGCGTCGTACAGGAAGTAGGCGTAGGCGCGGTCCCGACCACGGCCCACCCGCCCGCGCAGCTGGTGCAGCTGGGACAGGCCGTAGGCGTCGGCGCGGTCGATGATCAGCGTGTTGGCGTTGGCGATGTCCAGGCCGGTCTCGATGATCGTGGTGGAGACCAGCACGTCGAACTTCCGCTCCCAGAAGTCCACCATCACCTGCTCCAGCCGGTTCTCGCCCATCTTGCCGTGGGCCACCACCACGCGCGCCTCGGGGACCAGCTCGCGGATCCGCGCGGCCACCTTGTCGATGGACGAGACGCGGTTGTGCACCACGAACACCTGGCCCTCGCGCATCAGCTCGCGGCGGACCGCCGCGGTGACCTGCTGGTCCGTGTACGGGCCCACGTAGGTCAGCACCGGGTGCCGTTCCTCGGGGGCCGTGGCCAGGGTGGAGGTCTCCCGGATCCCCGTCAGGGACATCTCCAGGGTGCGCGGGATGGGGGTGGCGGACATGGCCAGCACGTCCACGTTGGTGCGCATCGTCTTCAGCGCCTCCTTGTGCTCCACCCCGAAGCGCTGTTCCTCGTCCACGATCACCAGTCCCAGGTCCTTGAACCGGATCTCCTTGGACAGCAGCCGGTGGGTGCCGATGACCACGTCCACCGACCCCTCGGCCATCCCGTCGAGGGTCTCCTTGGACTCCGCGGCGTTCTGGAACCGGGACAGCGCCCTGACCTTGACGGGGAAGCCGGCGAACCGTTCGGTGAAGGTCTCGTGGTGCTGGCGGGCGAGCAGCGTCGTCGGGACCAGCACCGCCACCTGCTTGCCGTCCTGGACGGCCTTGAAGGCCGCCCGGACCGCGACCTCGGTCTTGCCGAAGCCGACGTCACCGGAGATCAGCCGGTCCATGGGGACCGCGGCCTCCATGTCCTGCTTGACCTCGTTGATGGTGGTGAGCTGGTCCGGGGTCTCGATGAACGCGAAGGACTCCTCGAGCTCGCGCTGCCACGGGGTGTCCGCGGCGAAGGAGTGACCCCTCGAGGCCATCCGGGCCGAGTACAGGCGGATCAGTTCCCCGGCGATCTGCTTGGTCGCCTTCTTCGCCTTGGACTTGGTGGAGGCCCAGTCCGAACCGCCCATCTTGGACAGGCTCGGCGCCTCCCCGCCGACGTACCGGCTCACCTGGTCCAGCTGGTCCGTGGGCACGAAGAGCCGGTCCCCCGGCGCCCCGCGCTTGGACGGGGCGTACTCGAGCACGAGGTACTCGCGGTAGGACTCCCCGGTGGCCGAGCTGCCGGCGCCCCCGGCCGTCCCGGCACCGGCCACCTTGCGGCGCTGCAGTTCCACGAACCGGGCGATGCCGTGCTGGCTGTGCACCACGTAGTCGCCCTCGGTCAGGCTCAGCGGGTCCACCGCGTTGCGGCGCTTGCGGGCCAGGGTCTTGGTGGCCCCGCGCGGCCCGGAGACCCGGTTGCGCCCGAACAGGTCCTGCTCGGTCAGCAGGGCCACCTTCGCCTGCTGCATCGCGAAGCCGGAACCGGCGACGGCGGTGGTGATGGTCACCTGTCCGGGCTGCGGCTCGGCGGGCACGGTCTCCACCACGACGGCGGGCAGTCCGGACTCGCCGAGCAGCTCGGCCAGCCGCCGGGCCGGGCCGGGCCCGTCGGTGGCCACGACCGCCTGCCAGCCCTCGGCGCACCGCTGGCTGACGTGCTGGATCATGGCGTCCACGTCCCCGTGGAAGCCGCGCGGCTCGGTGAACGCGGTGCGCAACGCGGAGGCGTCGGGGAGCAGTTCGACGTCGGCCCCCAGCGCGGTGAGCTGCCACCAGCCCTGGAAGCGCCCCAGCGCGGTGGCGCGGGTCTCCGCGAGGGTGGCGAAGCCGCCCGCCCCCGCCTGGCCGGTGTCGGGACCGGATCCGGCGGCGCCGCCCAGCGCGGCGATGTCCACCGGGGCCGCACCGCCCTGGGAGGCGGAGGCCCAGGCCGCGGTGAGGAACTCCTCGTTGGTGTTGAGCAGGTCGTCGGCGCGGTGCCGGACCTTCTCCGGTTCCACCAGGACGGTCAACGAGTCCTCGGGGAGCAGCTCCAGGAACGGGACCATACCGTCCGCGAGCACCGGCGCCAGGGACTCCATGCCCTCTACCGCGATGCCCTCGGCGATCCGCTCGAGCATGTCCACGGCTCCGGGCAGGGACGGCTGGAGGTCCCGGGCACGGCGGCGGACGGAGTCGGTCAGCAACAGCTCGCGGCACGGCGGGGCGTACAGCGTGGTGGGGTGGCCGGAGCCGTCACCGGTGGCGTCCTGCAGGGAGCGCTGGTCCGCCACGGAGAAGTACCGCATCTGCTCCACGGTGTCCCCGAAGAACTCGATGCGCAGCGGGTGGGCCTCGGTGGGCGGGAAGACGTCCAGCAGCCCGCCGCGCACGGCGTACTCCCCGCGGCGCGAGACCATGTCCACCCGCGAGTAGGCGGCGTCGGCCAGGGCCTGGACCACCGCGTCGAAGTCGTGGTCCTCGCCCACGCGGATGCGCACCGGGGTCAGGTCGCCGAGCCCGGCCACGAGGGGCTGGAGCACCGAGCGGACCGGGGCGGTCACCACGACCAGGGGCGGCCGGCCGGCCTCACCGGGGTGGGTCAGGCGGCGCAGCACCGCCAGGCGGTTGCCCACGGTGTCCGAGCGCGGCGAGAGCCGTTCGTGCGGCAGGGTCTCCCAGGACGGGAAGTGGGCCACGGTCTCCGGGTCCATCCAGCCGGCCAGGTCCGCCGCGAGGTCCTCGGACTCCCGGGAGGTGGCGGTCACCAGCAGGACGACGCCGGGCCGGGCCAGGCCCCGCCCGGCGTCCTGTGGGACCCTTGACATCCCGTGGTGCGCGCCGGCGAGCATGGCCGCCAGGGGTGCCCGGGCGCCGTCGGGCAGGCTGATCTCCAGGTCCTCGGTGCGGTCGGCTCCGGTCCGGCCGGCGGAGACGACGGCGGCGGCGACGGACGGGTCCTGCAGCAGGGCGGGAAACAGCCCTGCCAGCGGGTGGGGTGTGGTCATTCATCCCAGCATAGTTGCTCCGATAGGCTCGACTCCGGCGTCCGCTGCCAGCGGAGGCCACGTAGCGTCGAACCCCCAGGAGGAGCCCCATGGCGTTCAAGGAGTCCACCACCATCGCCCACCCGCCGGCTGACGTGTTCACGGCCCTGGCCAGTGAGGAATTCAACCGCAAGGTCACCGAGGGGCTCGGTGGTCAGCTGGTCGCCTTCGAGCGCCAGGGTGAGCCGACCGGGCCGGTGTCCGTCACCATGCTCCGTTCCGTGCCCGTGCACCGGTTGCCCGAGACGGTGCAGAAGTTCGCCGGCAAGTTCCTCGGGGACAAGCTGAGCGTGGAGCAGCAGGAGAACTGGTCCGCCCCCGCGGCGGACGGCTCGCGGACCGGGCAGTTGCTGCTCAGTGTCACCGCGGTCAAGGTCACCGCGACCGCCGAGCAGCGGCTGGTGCCGAATGAGACCGGCACCGACGTGCAGGTGGACGGCTACGTGGAGTGCCGGATCCCGCTGGTCGGCGGCAAGCTGGCCGAGGCCGCCGAGCCGCGGGTCGGCAAGGTGCTGGCACGGCAGTCGCGTGAGGTCACGGACTGGCTGGACCGCTAGGCCGCGCGGATCCGCGCCGTCGTCCTGAACGAGAGGACCCGTCACCCCGGGAGACCGGGGTGACGGGTCCTCTCGTTCAGGACGGAACGCTCCGTCCGGGAGGGCCGGGCGCCACGAGGGCGAGCCCGGCCCGCGTCAGGAGACGCCGTCGAACAGGCTGGTGACCGAGCCGTCCTCGAACACCTCGCGGATGGCGCGGGCGATCAGCGGGGCGATGGACAGCACGGTCAGGGTCTCGAACCGCTTCTCCTCCGGGATCGGCAGGGTGTTCGTCACGACCACCTCGCGGGCGCCGGACTCGGCCAGTCGCTGAGCGGCCGGATCGGAGAACACGGCGTGGGTGGCGGCGATGATGACGTCCTTGGCCCCGGCGTCCTCGAGCACCCGGACGGCCCCGGCGATCGTGCCGCCGGTGTCGATCATGTCGTCGATCAGCACGCAGGTGCGGCCCTCGACCTGGCCGACGACCTGCTTGGACACGGCCTGGTTCGGCACGGTCAGGTCACGGGACTTGTGGACGAAGGCCAGCGGGGCACCGCCCAGGCGCTCGGCCCACTGCTCGGCCACGCGCACGCGACCGGTGTCCGGGGAGACCACGGTGAGCTCGTCGCCACCGGTCCGGGAACGGATGTAGTCGCTCAACAGCGGGATGGCGAACAGGTGGTCCACGGGGCCGTCGAAGAAGCCCTGGATCTGGGCGGTGTGCAGGTCCACGCTCATGATGCGGTCCGCGCCGGCGGTCCGGTACAGGTCGGCGACGAGGCGCGCGGAGATCGGCTCGCGGCCGCGGCCCTTCTTGTCCTGGCGGGCGTAGGGGTAGAACGGCGAGATGACGGTGATCCGCTTGGCCGAGGCCCGCTTGAACGAGTCCAGCATGAGCAGCTGTTCCATCAGGTGGTTGTTCAGCGGCGCCGGGTGCGACTGCATCACGAAGATGTCCTTGCCGCGCACGGACTCCGCCGAGCGGACGTAGATCTCCCCGTTGGCGAAGTCGTAGGCGCTCATCGGCAGCAGCTCGGTGCCCAGTTCCTGGGCCACCTGCTCCGCCAGCTCGGGATGGGCGCGGCCGGCGGCCAGGACCAGCTTCTTCTCGCTGTGCTGGGTGATCTCATTCATGGGGATGTACTTCCTGGTTCTTGTCGGGGGTGCCGGCCGGCGGGGAGGGGAGGGGAGTCTCGGGGCGGGCTCAGGAGCCGTCGCCGGGGGCGTCCTGCGCGGACCGGGCGCGAGCGGCGGCCTCGGCCGCGGGGGAACCGGGGCGGCGCTCCTCGGTCCAGCCCTCGGCGTTGCGCTGCGGGGCCACGGTGAGGGCCAGCGCACCGGCCGGGACGTCCTTGCGCACCACGGCGCCGGCGCCGGTGTAGGCACCGTCCCCCACGGTCACGGGGGCGATGAACACCGTGTTGGAGCTGGTGCGCACGTGGTCGCCGATCACGGTCCGGTGCTTGGCGACGCCGTCGTAGTTCGCGGTGATGTTGCCGCAGCCGATGTTCGTGTACTCGCCGATCTCGGCGTCCCCGGCGTAACCGAGGTGCGAGAGCTTGGACCCGCGGCCGATGACCGCGTTCTTCGTCTCGTAGAACGCCCCGATCTTGCCCTGCTCCCCCAGCACCGTGCCCGGCCGGATGTAGGTGAACGGCCCGACGACGGCCCCGGCGCCGATGACGGCCCCGGTCGCCTGGGTGCGGGTCACGGTCGCACCGGCGCCCACCGTGGTGTCCACCAGCGTGGTGTCCGGACCGACGACGGCGTCCTCGGCGATGTGCGTGGTGCCCTGCAGGTGGGTGTTCGGCAGGACGGTGGTGTCCGGCTCGAGGGTGACGGTGGAGTCGATCCAGGTGGTCTCGGGGTCCTGCACGGAGGTGCCCGCCCGCATGTGGGCCTCCACGGTGCGCCGGTTCATCTCCGCTCCGAGCGCGGAGAGCTGGACGCGGTCGTTCGCGCCCTCGACCTGCCACTGGTCCTCGGTGGTGACCGCGGCGACCCGGCCGCCGGCCTCGCGGGCCAGCGAGAGCACGTCCGTCAGGTACATCTCGCCCTGGGCGTTGTCCGTGGTGACCCGGGACAGGGCGTCCACCAGGAGGGCGCCGTCGAAGGCGTAGATGCCGGAGTTGACCTCGTTGACCTGCCGCTGGGTGTCGGTGGCGTCCTTGTGCTCCACGATGCCGGCCACGGAGCCGTCCGCCTCGCGGAGGATCCGGCCGTATCCGGTGGGGTCGGCGAGCAGAGCGGTCAGCACGGTCACGGCGTTGCCCTCCGACTGGTGGGCGGTGACCAGTTCGTCCAGCAGGGCGGTGGTCAGCAGCGGGACGTCCCCGTAGGTCACCACGACCGTGCCCTGGACCGGGTGCCCGGCGGCCTGGAGTGACTCCAGTCCACACTGCACGGCGCGGCCGGTGCCCGGGACCTCGTCCTGGTCGGCGATCGTGAGGGTGGCCGCCTCGAGGCCCGGGAGTTCGTCGGCGAGGGCGGTGATGTGCCCGGCCACGAGGTCGCGCTGGTGCCTGACGACGGCGACGAGCCGCTGGGGGGCCAGGCCGGCCGCGGCGGCGAGCGCGTGGCCGATCATGGAGCGGCCGCCGATGCGGTGCAGGATCTTGGGGGTCTTGGACTTCATCCGGGTACCGGCGCCTGCTGCCAGGACGATGACGGCTGACGGCGCGGCGCTGGCCACGGAGGACTCGGTCAAGGATCTACGCTCCTGCATCGATGCTTCACGGCGGGACTGCCGCAGGCCAGTCTAGACCGCCCGCTCCACGTGATCGCCACTCGGGACCACGTGGACGGCGTGACGTGTACCGGGCGGGGGTACTCGACCGCCTCGGGGTCCGGCCCGTGGGCTGCGGGTTGCCCTTGCCGACCGGGCGGGGCGTTCCTACGGTGAAGCCAGTGCGACCGTTGACCGGCAACGCGTCGCGGAGGACGCCTGGGGGGGCACAGATGCCGACGATGAACGCCGAGTCAGCACGAGTGGGTGAACCCACGGCAGCGCCCTTCGGCCGGGCACGCTGCCGGCAATGGGCCGGCTGGCTCCTGCTGGCCTACCTGCTGGGGGTGTGTGCCCTGGTGCTCTCCGTCCGCCTGACCTCCCCGGGCCTGCCAGAGTTCACCGACTCCCTCGTGGCGTGGTCCGCCGAGACGGGGATCCTGGCCGGGCTGCCCTTCGACCGGATCGGGGCCGTGGCGAACGTGGTGGTCTTCGTGCCCATCGGTTTCCTGCTGACCTGCCTGTGGGGGCGGTGCGGGAGCCGGGGCGAGGGCACCGGGACCGCGCCGCGCACCGGCGTGCCGGACTGGGGGGTCCTCCTGCTGGCCACGGCGTGGTCCGCCGGGGTCGAGCTGACCCAGTTGTACCTGCTCACCGGGACCAGCGGGACCGTGCGGGACCTGGTCTGCAACTCCGCGGGCGCCCTGGCCGGCGTGGTCCTCTACCGCGGCGTCCAGGCGGCCCGCCAGCGGGGCCGGACGGACATTCCCTCCTGAGCGGCCGCCGTCGTGTCCCCGGGCCGCGTGGCGGGGACACCGCGCCCGGCGGTTCATACCGCAGGCCGCCCTGCCAGCAGCCGGTGGGTCAGGAACGATCCCAGTTCGGCGGCCGACCGCGCCAGCGAACCGGTGCGCTCGGCGAGTCCGTGCCGACGGCCCAGCGCATTGCCGTAGATGTTCTCCAGGAGCAGGGCCGCGCGGCGGAGACTGTGGTGCTCCTCGACCACCGCGCGTGACCACTCCCCCCTGCGGCGGCGCTCGGCGGCGTCCGCGGCCAGTTCCATCAGGTGGGGCAGCAGTCCGTACTCCCCGCCGTCGCCGACGCCGTAGTAACCCTGCCAGTCGAACGACGTCATCGTCCGCCGGGTGACCGGCTCGCAGAATCCGTCCGCACCCAGCACGATCGCCGGTTTGGCGTAGGCCATGCCCCGCAGGACCGAACCGCCCATGCCCAGCACCACGTCCGCGGCCGCATAGGCCGGGGAGGGGTCCGGGAGGCTGCCCGTGACGAGCACCACGCGGCGCCCGTGGCGGGTGTTGACCCGGCGGGCGGCCGCGCGGATGCGCACGAGCTCGGGTCCACCGCCGCCGATCAGCAGGACGGCGGGCTCGCGTTCGGCCAGGCGGTCGACGTGGGCGATGGCCGCGATGACGCCCGCGGCCTGGTCGAGATCGGTGGTCATCTGTCCGACCAGGGAGATCACCAGGTCCTCCGGCGAGAGCCCCAGGGACCTGCGGGCGGGCCGGGGGTCGGTGGGCGCGCAGGCGACCGTGTCCACCGGTGGCGCCATCAGGTGCCGGCGGGTGTGGGCCCCGGTGTCCGCCCACAGCCTCCGCGAGCCCACGATCAGGTCCAGGTGCCGGGGCAGGAACCGCGGGACGTCCCCGCACGGCACCGTCATCACCTGCGGGATCCCGATGAGACCGTGGGCACCGAAGGAGACCCCGATGGAGGGACCCCACTCGTAGGTGTGCACGACGTCGGCCCGCCACGAGCGGGCCAGCCGGAGCAGGCCGGCCGCCCAGCCCACCGAGAGACGTGCCGAGGAGCCCGCCAGGGTCAGGTCCAGGCCCAGGGCGTGGACCCGGTCCATCAGCGGGCCGGGCGAGGCGTAGAGCATGACGTGATGACCGCGGTCCCGGATGGCGGCGGCCAGGTCCAGGGCGTTGAGCTGGCTGCCGCCTGCCTCCATGTCGTGCAGGCAGACGATGATCCTCATCGGGGTGGCACCCCCGGGGTCCCCTCGCCGCGGCGGTTCCGCGGCGCCTGGGAGGCGGACTGCAGGCTCGCGGTCACCCGGCGGTGTTCCTCGGCCGTCATCGTGTGGAAGACCGGCAGGACCAGGGTGTGGTCGGTCAGCCGCTCGGTCACGGGCAGCGGCCGCACCCGCCCGGAGTGTCCCGCGTACGCGTCCTGCCGGTGGACGGCCATGACGCCCCGCCGGGCCGAGATCCCGTCCGCGACCAGCCAGGCGAGCAGTTCGTCCCGGTCCAGGGGGAATCCGGGCAGGACCTCGATCCAGAACGACTGGAAGTTGCCCCGTCCGTAGTCCGGGTCCGCCGCGTACCGCACCCCGGGCACCGTGGCCAGCACGTCCTGGTACTCATGGGCCAGGGCCCTGCGGCGCCGGACCATCTCCGGCACCTTGCCCAGCTGGACCAGCCCCAGGGCGGCCTGCAGGTCCGTCATGCGGTAGTCGAAGCCGATCTCCGGGTAGTGCTCCGGCGCCGAGGGCACGGACTCATGGCGCTCGGCCGCGCTGACGTCCAGGGAGTGCTCGCGCAGCCGCCGGGCGCGGGCCGCCCACTCCGGGTTGTCCGTCGTGAGCATGCCACCCTCACCGGTGGTGAGCACCGCGTCCTGGTGGAAGGACCAGGCCGTGATGTCGGCGCCCGTCCCGACCGGACGGTCCCGGTAGGTGCAGCCGACCGCGCCGTCGGCGTCCTCGATCAGGGCCAGCGAGTGGCGGTCGCACAGGTCCCGGATGGGGTCCAGGTCCAGCGGCATCCCGCCCTGGTCGACCGCGATCACCGCCGTGGTCCGGGGCGTGATGACCGCGTCCAGCGTCTCCGCCGTGGCGATGCCGGTGATCAGGTCCACGTCCGCGAACACCGGCCTCGCTCCCGCATAGGTCACCGCGTTGGCGACGGCCAGGAAGGACAGGGACGGGACGATGACGTCATCACCGGGCTGGATCCCGGCCACGACGAGCGCCAGGTGCAGGGCCGAGGTGCCCGAGGAGGTCGCGACGGCGTGGGAGACGCCCTGGGCCTGGGCGAAGGCGCGTTCGAACTCGGCGGTGCGTGGACCCTGGGCGACCCAGCCCGACTCGATGACCTGGCGGACCGCCTCCGCCTCCTCCGGCCCGAGCCAGGGACGCATCAGGCTGATCCTGCTCATCAGGTCCCACCCCGTCCGGTCCGCTCGCCCGCGTCCGGTGCCGTCCCGCCGGCGCCGGACGCCCCGTGGGCCGGTGCCCACGGATCGGGGATCGCGGTCGTGGCCCCACCCCGCGCGAGGCTGGTCGAGGTCGACTCCAGCACGGACAGCACGCGCAGGGCCGACCGGCCGTCGGTCAGGGCCGGCCGGTGACCACGGATCGCGTCCGCGAAGTTCGAGACCATCAGGGCGAGCGGCGTGGACTCGCTCAGGGGAGGCGACCAGGGGTCCTGCAGCCGGGACGGGATCGCCGCGCCCGGGCCGGTCCCGGCATCGGCCAGGCCCATGTGCCGGCGGTCCGGGACGGCATCCCGGTCGTAGATGCTCAGCCGCTGCTGGGGGTTCAGGTCGTCCCAGATCAGTGTCTTCCGGCTGCCCCCGATCACCATCTGCTGGACCTTCGTCGGGGACAGCCAGTTGACGTGGACGTGGGCCAGGGCACCATTGGACAACGGCAGGTTCAGGTACCCCACGCAGGCCTTGCCCGAGCGCAACGGGTCCGCGCCCTGGGCCGAGACGACCTGCGGTTCCAGGCCTCCGGGGAGGACGAAGTCCAGGACGGACAGGTCGTGCGCCGCCTGGTCCCAGAACACGTCCGCGTCCGACCGGACGAAGTCGTGGTTGATCCTGACGGAGTCCACGTAGCGGATCTCCCCCAGCTCACCGCCGGCGATGAGCTCACGGATCTTGAGCACGGCCGGGGTGTAGCAGTACGCGTGGTTCACCATCAGCACGCTGCCGCGGGACTCGGCGGCGGCCACCATCTCGACGGCGGCCCCGGTCGTGTCCGCCAGGGGTTTCTCCAGCAGCACGTGCTTGCCGGCGGCGAGCGCCTGCAGGGTGATCCCGTGGTGTGTCTGGGCCGGTGTCGCGATCACGACCGCGTCGACGTCGTGTCCGGCGAGCAGTTCGGTCACGGAGCTGGTCACGGCAGGGTTCCCGGCCTCCCGGGCCAGGCCTTCGGCCCGGGACCGGTCCTCGTCACAGACGGCGACGACCTCCCAGTCCGTGCTCTGGGCGAAGCCCCGGGCCAGGCCCGGGGTGCCGCTGTCGGCACCGATCACGGCCACGCGCAGCGTGGGACGGAGGGTGTTCTCGGAGGGGAGGCCCATCAGTACACCCCCGGCCCGGGTCCGTGGAGGCCCTGATCGTCCCCCGTCAACGGCCCGGCCACGACGACGGCGTCGGCGCCGAGGTCCTTGACGGCGGTATCGACCTCGTCGATCCCCACGTAGCACAGGGCGCGGTGGGCCTCACCCCAGTCCTGGGTGGCGTCCCCCGAGGCGACCTCGCCGTCCAGCACCACGCCCACGATCGTGTAGGCGGCGGGCCGCCGCCCGGCCCGGTGCAGGACCTGGCGCACGTCGGCCGGGGCGCCGACGACCACGACGGAGAGGGCACGGCCCTCCAGCCGGCTCCGGCGCACCACGGCCCGCCAGGGCCGCCGGGCAGGCAGCCACCGGGCCGGCCCGCCGGGGGCGGTGATCCGCAGGAGCGTCGTCAGGACCGTCACGAGAGCGCGGTCCAGGAGGCCACCCCGGCACGGGGTGACCGGGACGGCGTGCTGCGTGCGCTGACCGCTCGACAGGGCGGTGCCGGATGTCTGCACCATGGTCACGACTCATCCCGGGGCCCGCGCGGGGCATCGGCTGGAAAAGGCATTTGGACTCCCACAGGGGTGAGGGGCCGGCCTGCCCATGAGCGTGAAGCACGACCGGCCCGGGGAGGCCGCCGGGGGTGACGGCCTCTCGCTTCCCCTCGAGCCTAGGATCGGCCCCCGCCCGCCACATCCGTGGGCCCGTACTCTAAATCGCCCCGCGGAGCACGTGCTCGGATCCCGGGCTCTCGCTACGGTCACTCGCCGGGACGGGTGAGCCGCCCGCGGGTGCATGGGCGTGGCCCGATGTCACCCGCGGGCGGCTGGCCCGGGGAGGCGTGGTGGTGCGCCGGCGCAGGAATCAGACCGGCAGGTCGCGCAGCTCGGAGCGCTCCGTGATACCGAGCTTGGTGAACACCCGGTAGAGGTGGCCCTCGACGGTCCGCTGGGAGACGAAGAGCTTCTCGGCCACCTCGGCATTGCTCATCCCGGCGGCCGCCAGGTCCACGATCTCCTGCTCCCGTGCGGTCAGCTCCCCGAGGGCCAGGGCGCCGGTCACGAAGGGCGGGAACTGCAGGCCCGTGGACACCTGGAGCCTCTTCAGCCTCCGCAGGGCCTCACCGCGCCGTCGCAGGTCCCCGGCCCCGTGATGCAGCAGGACCAGCCGGGACCAGGCGATCGCTGCCGGGAGGATCTCCCCGGACGACGCCGTGTGCTCGGCCACCGTGGCCAGTCCGCGTGGGT
Organism: Citricoccus sp.; assembly: GCF_035445025.1. NCBI lineage: Bacteria > Bacillati > Actinomycetota > Actinomycetes > Micrococcales > Micrococcaceae > Citricoccus > Citricoccus sp. The sequence continues at coordinate 86,071 of NZ_DAOMPX010000002.1, forward strand.
CGTGGCCCAGGGCCGGGTCGAGGACCCGTGTGAGCGCCCGGGACCGACGCCCGTCCAGGCCGGAGCAGATACCGTGCAGCCGTGACATCACGCCGTCGTCCTCGGCCTGCGGGGGACGCAGGACCAACAGGGTGAACAGGATCTCGCGACGCACCACGGGGTCGGCGTCGAGCCGGGGATCCTCGAGGATCTGACGCCACAGGGGCCGGTGGTCGTCCGTCATGGCCTTCACGCGGTCCTCGGCGATGCTGAACAGGGCCAGGGCCAGCAGCCAACGGCCCCGGGAACCGCGCTGTGGCCGGCGCGCCCGCACGTCGGCACCGATGTCGACCGGGGTCGGGGACAGCGCCACCCGGTGGGGGGTGAGCGTGGCCTCGGCCCACGGCAGCAGCTGCGCCGGGTCGTAGTGACGCAGGTCCACCACGGCGTCGTGCAGCGTGGAGACCGACCCCGCGGTGCCGCCGTGGACCAGGTCCACCATCGCCCGCAGCGCGAGCACGGTGCCGGCCCGCTGGTGCCATTGACGGGGACCCAGCCGGTCCTGGGTGTCCAGGACCCTCCGGGCCTCGTCGAGCTCGCCGGCGGTCGTCAGGTTCAGGACCAGGTTGACCAGTGCGTAGACGCCGAACCTGGCCGAGAACTGCGGCGTGCTGACGGCCAGCTCATGGGCCGCGCGGGCCACCTCGATGGCCTCCGCGGCCTGCCCGGCCAGGCCCAGCAGGTCCGACTGCAGCAGGAGCAGGATGGCCCGGGTGCCGGGGTCGGTGCCGGGGTCCTCGATCAGCTGGCGGGACTGCGCCAGCAGTTCGTCGCGCCGGTCGTCCATGCCCGGGTCCAGCAGCAGGTTGATCATGGTCCGCAGGGACTCGGGAAGCGCGGGCTCGGTGGTCATGCGCGCCCGCACCCCGGCCAGCGCCTGCGGCAGGGCCGCCCAGCCGTGGGGCGCCTGGCCGTTGCGGACGAGGTCGAGGGCCAGCAGCCCGTAGACCTCGATCCGGTAGTCCGGGTCATCGGACCGGGCCGCCAGCTCCTCCAGTTCGGCCCGGGCCGTGCCCGTCCGGCCGCCCACGAGCATGAGTTCGGCCACCAGCAGGTCCGCACGCGGGTCCTCTCGCCCGGCCAGGAACGGGGCCAGGGCGCGCGCGGTCGGCCAGTCCTTGGTCCCCAGCGCCCGGTAGCCGGCGGCGATGATGTCCCCCAGGTCCACGGGATGCCCGCACTCCAGGGCCCACAGCACGGTGCGCGCGGTGGGCCGGTCGTGGATGGACCCGCCCACGGCCTGCCAGCGGGCGAACAGGTCCACGCTGCGCCCCGGAGGGATGCACGAGCGCAGGACCTCGGCGTGCAGGACCGCGGACAGGGTCACGGCATCGGCACCGGCCTCCCGGAGGAAACCGTTCTCGAGCAGGTCCTGGACGTGGTCGCCGCTCACCGCACGCAGGTGGGCCCGGGAGGCCACCCCGGCCAGGGCGAGCAGGTCCAGGCACTCCCGCTCTCCGGGCAGGAGCGAGGCCTGCATGGATTCCACCGTGTCCACGAGCCAGGCATCCGGGTCCGGGGCCGGACGGAGCAGGACCCAGGGGACGGCACGGCCCGGCAGGACCGAACCGCCCTTGGCCTGGACCAGCACCCCCTGGTGCAGGGCCGATTCCAGGAAGGCCTGGACCAGCCGGGGGTTGCCCCCGGTCATCCCGTGGATGGTGCGCGCCGCCCCCTGGGTCAGGGAGCCGCCGAGCGTCCGCTCGCACTGGCGCCGCACCTGGTCCGGGTCACCCGGTCCCAGGTGGACGGTGCGGAGCATGCCGGTGTCGGACAGCGCCGCGATCCCGGATTCCCGGCCGAGCAGACCGGTCCCGCTGGCCAGCAGGGTGGCTGCCCGGTTCTGGACCAGCTGGGCCAGGACGAAGGCGCTGGCGGCGTCCAGGTACTGGACGTCCACCACCACGATCACCGGGGTGGTGCCCAGCTGCTGGAGCGCCCGCAGCACCCCGACGGGCGTGTTGAGCTCGTCCAGTGCGGTCAGCAGGGGGACGAGGGCCCCGTACGGTATCTCGCGCAGCGACGGTGTGCACTGGACGGTGTGCACGTTGTCCGCCAGGCCGGCGATCTCCAGGGCGGCCTGGACGAGCGAGGACTTCCCCGTGCCGGGGCCGCCCAGGATCACCGCGCCGGCCCGGTCGGCTCCGAGCAGGTCCTCGACGAGCGTCGTGAGGTGAGGGGAATCGGTGGGGATCCCCGCGTGCTGGGGCCGCAGCCCCGTGGTCTGCTCGCTCATCGGCCCACCTGCAGCTGGGCCTGGGCGGCGGCGAGCCGGGTCAGGTCCGCCCGGCCCCGGACCTGCAGCTTGGCGTAGATCTGGTAGAGGTGTCCCTCGACGGTGCGGATGGAGATCCCCGTGATGCGGGCGATCACCGCGTTCGTCTTGCCGTCGACCACGAGCCGGGCGATCTCCCGTTCGCGGCGGGTCAGCTGGCCCATCCACTCGGGGTCGGTGCCGGCGTCGTCGGCCGGCCCGTTCTTCGCCCGCCGTGACGGGGCGGCGTCGGCGATCCGGCGCAGCACCTGGGGCGAGAGCCCCTTCAGCAGCGGCGAGTCCGCCTGTTCGACGTATGAGGCGCACCCGGCCTCCGCGAGGGCCTCGAGGGCCCGCACCAGCAGGTTCTCGTCGTCTTCCAGGACGGCCCGGGCCAGGAGCTGGTTGGGGGCCGAGGCCGCGGTCTGGGTGCGTGCGGCGGCCTGGGCCAGCCGCGGGGCGAGCCGGAGGTCCCCGGACTGGAAGGCGATCGCCAGGGCCGAGAACTCGACGGCGTACAGGCCGGCCTCGGCAGCCCGCTCGGCCAGGGCGGAGATACGGGCGAGGCTCGCCTCGGGTGAGTGGATCCGCGCGGTGGCCTGGGCCAGGAACAGCTCGGTCACCCAGCCGAGCCGGCCGAGGGGCTGACCCGCCAGCTGCCCGGCCTGGCTGTCCACCAGCGCCTGGAAGACCTCCGAGGCCCGGGTGTCCGCGCCGCCGTCGCCACCGTCACTGCAGAAGACCAGCAGGGCCCGGGCCGCCTGGAGCTCGTGCGGATTGCCCGTGGCCTCCAGCTGGGCCATCAGGCCCGCGGCCCGGCGGTACGCCGGCTCACGGTCTCCGGTCATGGCATCGACCGTGGTCAGGACCAGTTCCGCGTACTGCGCTGACTGCGGGTTCCCGTGATGGCCGTCGATGACCGTCTCGGCGAGGTCCCGGCACCGGTCCAGCTGCCCGCAGGCGAGCAGGACGTTCAGCATCGACTGCGCCAGGACGGAGCGGTCCGCGGGACTCAGCACGTCGTCGATGATCCCGGCGGAGTGGAAGCGGGTGAGCTCTGCGTCGAGCCGGTCCAGCAGGCGCAGTGCCCCGTCCTGGTCATCGCCCAGGGCCAGGGCCTCGGCCCGCAGGGCCTGGGCGCGGCAGCGCACGGACTCCCCGGTGACGTCCGAACCGCGCGGAGCCAGCAGCTCGGGCAGGTGCTCGGCAGGGATCTGGTCCAACCGGGCGTGTGCCTCGCGGAGGTCACCGCGCGCCACGGCCACGCTGGCCGCCAGCACGCTCAGGGACGCGGAATCCGCGACCGGCGCCCGCGTCAGCACGGCCTCGGCCCCGTCCAGGTCCCCCATGGCGATCCGGGCACAGCACTCGGCCCAGGCCAGGTGTGTCCAGGCGGACTCCCCTGCCGGACCGGGGTTCGACGCCGCGTGCCACCCGGATTCCACGAACAGGGACACCGCGCCCTGGACGTCACCGAGCATGATCAGTTCGTCGGCGGCCCGCAGCACGCTGTGGTACCCGGGATCCAGGGTCTGCAGCATGCCGGCCAGTTCGCGGCGGCGGTCCGGCTCGATCGCCGCCAGGGTCTCCGCCGACTGCACGGAGTCCAGCCGGGCGATCCGGCCGGACTGGTCACTGCGGATCTCCAGCGCGCCCCCGTCCTGCAAGGTGTCCAGCTCGTGCGCGAAGCCGATGTGGATGAGGTCGCTGACGGGCATGGGCCCGCAGACGGCCAGCATCTCGAGCAGGGAGCGCTGGCGGACGGGCAGGTGCCGCAGCGAGGTGGCCAGCAGACCGGTGGGGTCCATCCTCGGCAGGGCCCCGGGCACCATGATCCAGCCCTCCTCGGCACGCTGCAGCTTGCCGCTGGCCACGCAGTCACGCGCGAGCTGACGCAGGCGGCTGACCGAACCGCCGCTGTGGCGCCACAGCACGGTCGCCGCGAACCGGGACACCGGACCGTCGAGCACGTCCTCGATCAGCCTCTCACCGGCCGTGGGCGTCAACGGCCGCACCGTGATCCCGGCCACGAGGCCCGCGCGCAGCAGCGACACCAGGTCCACGGGGACGTCGGTCAGCCGCTCGCAGTGGACCACCAGGCAGATGCTGTCGACCTGGGCCAGCTGGGACAGCACCGTGATGGTGCCGGCATCGATCTGGTCCGGCTGGGAGACGATGACGACGGCCGGGGCGGCCCCGTCCGGGCGCAGGAAGCCCGACAGGGTGCGCAGCATGCCGTGCAGCGACGAGGGCGGCGTGCGGTCCAGTCCGGAGAGGAGGATGGCCAGGGCCCCGTACGGGGTGGCGGCCGCGAAGGCGCTGCCGTGCAGGCGGTAGACGGACCGCTCGGGCGGGAGGGCGGCGAGGGCGGCGAGGGCCGTCTCGATGGTCTCGCGCCGGTCACCGGCCTCACCGATCAGGACGGCACCGCGCAGGGCGTCGCCGGCGAGGATCCGGCCCAGCGCCGTGCTGGCCTCCTGGGGAGACTCCATCCACCGGCCGTCGGTGCCGGAGCCCAGCCAGGCGACCCCGGGCTGCTGCGCCAGGCGCGACCGCTGGGACACCGGTGGCTGGACCGGCGGTGACGCGTTGAGGGAGGGGGCCGGCGGTGCTGCCGGCGGGGCCGGTGCGACGGCACGCGGCAACGGGGGGACGGGCTCGACGGACAGGGTCCGGCCGGTCATGGGGAGACGGGGCCGGGGGGTCTGGAGCGAGCGTTGGGGTGAATGGGACCGATGAGACGTGTACATACTGGAGCGCCCTCTGTTCTGAACTGCCTCCGGAAGGGGGATTCCGGACATGATCGCGGGGATGCGTCACGACCTTGACAGGTGGCTTTCGTCACAGATCCTAGGGAGCAGTTCGGGGCGGGGGGAAGCCCTGACGACATGGGCGGACGCTTAGGAGGCGAAATCAACCCCCAAAATTAACCCTTGACGAAATGACCATCATGTGCCTATCGCCCTGACTGGGCGACACGGCATCGATCACGGTTCCGCCCATAGGATTCGAACCTATACTGCACGGCTCCAAAGGCCGGCGTGCTGCCGTTACACCAGGGCGGATCGGCCAGCGGGGCCGGCAGTCCATTCTGCCACAGTCACCTCGCGGGGCAAGGAGGGGATGCAGCGGCCGGGCCGGTCACCGCAGGCCAGGGCCGGGTCCTCGCCTACCCCTCGCCTACCCCTCGGCGACCTCGCCGGCCTCGAGCCAGGCCAGCTCGGCCTGTTCCTTGCGCTCGGCCAGCTCCTGCAGGTCGGCGTTGGCCCCGGCGAGCGCCTCGAAGTCCCCGGACTCGGACAACCGCGCCATCCGGGCGTGCAGTTCGGACTCCTCCTCGGCCAGTCGCGCCAGCTGTCGCTCCAGCCGGCCGGCCTCCTTGCGGGCCGCCCGCTTCTCGGCCTCGCTCGGACCGGACGGCACGGCCGCCGTCCCGGGTCCGGCGGGGGCACTCGAGCCCGTCCCACCGCCGGCAGGCGGGGCCCCGGCACCACCGCCGGCGCCCGTGAGCCCCCCGACCCGCCCCGTACCCGGGGACTCCTGCTCCCGGCGCAGGGCCAGGTACTGGTCCACTCCCCCGGGCAGGTCGCGCACCCTGCCGTCCCCGAGCAGGGCGAGCTGGTGGTCGGTGACGCGTTCGAGCAGGTACCGGTCGTGACTGACCACCACGAGGGTGCCCGGCCAGCCGTCGAGCATGTCCTCCACCGCCGCCAGGGTGTCCGTGTCGAGGTCGTTGGTCGGCTCGTCCAGCATCAGCACGTTCGGCTCCCCCACCATGAGGCGCAACAGCTGCAGACGGCGCCGCTCGCCACCGGAGAGCTCGGCCACGGGCGTCCACTGCCGCGACGTGCCGAAGCCCAGTTGCTCCAGCAGCTGCCCGGTGGACAGGTCCCTGCCGCCGACCTGGAACGAGTTGCCCTCCCGGGCCATGACCTCGGCCACCCGGAGGTGGGAGACCTCGTCGAGCTCCCGGACGTCCTGGGTGAGGATGGCGGTCTGCACGGTCTTGCCGCGCCTGACCCGCCCGGAGTCCGGCTGCACCTGCCCGTCGAGAAGGCGCATCAGGGTCGACTTGCCGGCACCGTTGACGCCCACGATCCCCACCCGCTCACCGGGGGCCAGCCGCAGCGTGACGTCGTCGAACAGGGTGACGGGCGCGCCGCCGTCGGGGCCGGGGATCGTGTAGGTGACCGACTCCAGGTCCAGGACGTCCTTGCCCAGCCGGGCGGTGGCCATCTTGGCCAGCGAGACGGAGTCCCGCGGTTCCGGCACGTCGGCGATCACCGCGTTCGCCGCCTCGATGCGGAACTTGGGCTTGGAGGTGCGGGCCGGGGCGCCGCGGCGCAGCCAGGCCAGTTCCTTCTTCACCAGCTGCTGCCGCTTGGACTCCATCACGGCCGCGGCGCGGTCCCGTTCGGCCCGGGCCAGCATCCAGGCCGCGTACCCGCCGTCGAAGGGCTCCACCGTGGCGTCGTGCACCTCCCACGTGCGGGTGCAGACCTCGTCGAGGAACCAGCGGTCGTGCGTGACCACGAGCAGACCGCCGTCGGTGGCCCGCCAACGGGTCTTGAGGTGCCCGGCGAGCCAGGCGACGCCCTCGACGTCGAGGTGGTTCGTGGGCTCGTCGAGGAAGATCAGGTCGTCGTCGCCGGCCAGCAACCGTGCCAGGGCGGTGCGGCGTCGCTGTCCGCCGGACAGGGTCCCAACGGTGCGCTCCCAGTCCAGGCCGCCGAGCAGGCCTTGCATGACGTCGCGGATCTTCGGGTCCGAGGCCCACACGTGGTCCGGGACGTCCCCGACGACGGCGTGCTTGACCGTGTCGGCATCGTCGAGGTCGTCCCGCTGGTCCAGCACGCCCAGGGTGACGCCGCCCCGGCGGGTGACCCGGCCGGCGTCGGGTTCCTGCTGGCCGGCCAGGATGCGCATCAGCGTGGACTTGCCGTCGCCGTTGCGGCCGACGAGGCCGATGCGGTCGCCCTCGTCCACGCCCAGGGAGACGGCGTCCAGGACGGTGCGGGTGCCGAAGGAGATGCCGATGTTCTCGGCGCCGAGCAGGTGTGCCATGAAGCGGTGTGGTCCTTGGGTTCGGGGGTGTGGGTGGGGCCGGGGTGTGGGTGGGGCCGGGGCGGAGGTCCCGCGGTGGGTGCCGGGCGCTAGAGCACTCGGGCTCCGTGCACCGGGCCGTGCACGGCGATCGCCGCCACGCCGGTGCGGTCCTCCAGGCGCGCGGCCAGCTGGAAGGACTCCTCCGCGCTGCGCGTCAGGAACATCACGGTGGGGCCGGAACCGGAGACCTGACCGGACAGCGCGCCCTCCTCTAGGCCGACGTCCAGCATCTCGGACAGCTCCGGCACCATGGTGGCCGCCGGGACCTGCAGGTCGTTGCGCAGCAGCAGGGCCAGTTCCTCGGCGTTGCCCGCGGTGAGGGCCTGGACGAGGTCCCGGTCCACCTCCGGGTCGGTGTCCGGGGTGGGCAGGGTGCCCTCCGCGCGCAGCCGGTCCAGCAGGGCGTAGACCTGCGGGGTGGACAGGCCGGTGGCAGCGGGCACCAGCACGAGGTGGACGGGGTGCCGGGCCAGCAGCGGGGTGAGCTCGTCACCGACGCCGAGCCCGACGGCGGCCCCGCCCATCACCGCGAACGGCACGTCCGCGCCCAGCGACGCGCCGATCGAGGCCAGGTCCTGCCGGGACAGTCCCGCGTCCCACAGCGCGGCACAGGCCATCAACGCCGCCGCCGCGTCCGCCGAGCCACCACCCATGCCACCGGCCACGGGCACCTGCTTGGTGATCTCCAGGTGCACTCCGTGGGTGGCCGGGTCCAGTCCGAGGTGCTCGCGCAGCAGCAGGGCGGCCCGGGCGGCCAGGTTGGAGGAGTCCTGCGGGATGAGGTCCGGGTCCACGAAGACGCTGGAGTTGTCGGCGAGCGAGACGGTGACGTCCCCGTCCGCGCGGGGCGTGGCCGTGACCTCCTCGGCCATGGACACGGCCAGGTAGACGCTGGCGACGGGGTGGTAGCCGTCCGGCCGCGGGCCGCCGACGGCCAGGGACAGGTTCACCTTGCCGGGCGCCTGCGCGGTCACGTGGCTGAACAGCCGGCCGGACTCGGGGTGGGAGGCCGTCGGGCTCATGCGCCGGTACCCCGTTCCGGCCGGGCGGCGGCGATCCGGGCGAAGGCCTCGATGCCCAGCACCTCGCCGCGGGCCCGGGGGTCCACTCCGGCGGCGCGCAGGGCGGTCTCGGCGGCGACGGGCGAACCCGCCCAGCCGGCCAGCGCGGCGCGCAGCGTCTTGCGGCGCTGGGCGAAGGCGGCGTCCACGACGGCGAAGACCTGCTTCCGCGTGGCCGTGGTCTCCGGCGGGTTGCGCCGGGTGAAGGCCACGAGCCCGGACTGGATCTTGGGCGCGGGCCAGAAGACGTTCTTGCCGATGGTCCCGGCCTTGCGTACCTCGGCGTACCAGGCCGCCTTGGCCGAGGGCACCCCGTAGACCTTGGAACCGGGGTCCGCGGCGAGGCGGTCGGCCACCTCCTCCTGGACCATGACCAGTCCGTGCCGCAGCGAGGGGACCTCCGCCAGGAGGTGCAGCAGCACCGGGACGGCCACGTTGTAGGGCAGGTTGGCCACGAGCGCGGTGGGGGGACCGGGCGCCCGGGCGGGGCGCACGGAGTCGATGGCGGCGGCGGAGACGTGCATCGCGTCGGCGAGCAACACCCCCAAGCGGTCACCGGCTCCTGGCCGGAATTCGGACGCGGTCTGGGCCAGGCGCCCGGCCGGGACCGGGTCGATCTCCACGGCGGTGACCGCGGCGGCGGCGTCCAGCAGGCCCAGCGTGAGGGAGCCCAGGCCGGGGCCGACCTCCAGGACGTGTTCCTCGGCCGTGGTCCCGGAGGCGGCCGTGATCCGCCGGATGGTGTTCGGGTCGATGACGAAGTTCTGCCCGAGCGTCTTCGTGGGACGCAGGTCCAGCTCCGTGGCCAGCCGGCGGATGTCGGTGGCGGAGAGCAGGGGGGCGTCAGGGGCGGTCACGCGTTCCATCCTACGGGGGCGGCAATGCCCAAGGGCCCGCCGGAGCGGGCCCTTGGGGACAACGGGTGTTCGGTGGCTCGCGCCGGGGAGCCGTGGATCAGCGCAGGCCGAGCTTGGAGGAGCAGGCGGGCCAGTGTCCCCAGCCGCCGTTGGCGCGCAGCACCTCGGCGGTGGCGATCTGCTCGGCGGGCGTGGCCTGGTGCGGCAGCGGTGCGTAGCGGGTGCCGCCGGCCCCGGCCCAGGAGGAGGCCGAGAACTGCAGGCCGCCGTAGTAACCGTTGCCGGTGTTGATGGACCAGTTGCCGCCGGACTCGCACTCGGCCAGGGCCTGCCAGGCACCCGAGGCGGGGGCGGAGGCCTGCTCGGGCCGGGGGGCGGGGGTGGTCTCGCGCGGAGCGGACGGGCGGGCGGCGGAGGAGCTGGACGGGGCGGATGCGGCCGCCTCGGTGCGGGTCGGCTGCGCGGCCTGCCGCGGGGCGGGCTTCGGGGCCGGGGCCTTGGTGCCGACGGCGATGCGACGGTCCACCGGCTCGCGCACGGTCTCGGTCGCGGTGGCCTTGCGGCCGGTGACCTTGCCGTCCACGGTGGTGACGGTCCACGTGGTGACCTGCTTGCCGGCCCGGCCCTCGGCGACGACCTCGGTCCTGCCGCGGGCCAGGTCCTCGTCCTGGACCTTGACGGTCTCGAACGGAACGGCCTTCGCGGTGGTCGTCGTGGCGGTGTCCACGCGCTGCACGGTGACGGTCATGCCGGAGGTGACGGGGGTGTCCCCGGCGGGAGAGAGGCGGTCATTGCCGTCGAAGTCGACCTTGCCCTGGCGCAGGGCCTGCTCGACGGTCGCGGCGCCGGTGGCGAAGGCCCGCTCGAACGTGCCGGACTTCACGGTGACGGCCTTGGGCAGGACCACGTCGACCTGCGAGGCCCGCTCCAGGTTCAGGACGGTGGAGCCCAGGGACCCGGCATCGGCGTCGTCGGCACCGGTGGCGGAGGCCGGGGCCGCGTCGTCGGCGGAGGCGGTGGCCTCGGCGCCGCGCTGGGTGGACACGAGGGCCACCAGTCCCACGATCACCAGGGCGAGGGTTGCCACCTGGGCGATCAGCTTGGCCAGACGGCCCTTCATCACTCGTGCCATGGATATCCAGTCGTCGTCGCATCCGGGCACGGGTTCAGGTCGGGCCCATGGCAGGCGTCCGACGGCCCGATCCGGCCAATTGGTGATCTACGATAACGGCTGGATAACAAAGATATCAAATTGGTCACGAACCGGCGTGGTCAGCGCGCCTTTCCCGCCTGCCGGTGCAGCCCTCAGAACTCGCCGTAGACCCTCCGGGTGTTCGCCGCGATCGCCGCGCTGAGGGCGTCGACCTCCATGCCCCGGACCTCGGCCATCCGCCGGACCGTCAGGGGCACCAGATAGGGCGCGTTCGGCCGGCCGCGATGAGGGTGCGGGGTCAGGAAGGGCGCGTCCGTCTCCACCAGGACCAGGTCCTTCCGGGCCTCGGCCAGGGCGGCCCGGAGGTCGTCGTTCGCGGCGAAGGTCACCGGGCCGGCGAAGGACATGTACCAGCCGTGCTCGTTGCAGGTCCGGGCCAGGGCCGCGTCGCCGGAGAAGCAGTGGAACACCACCTTCTCCGGCAGGTCCGGGGTGTCCAGCAGGATCCGCACCACGTCCTCGTGAGCGTCGCGGTCGTGGATCTGGACGGCCTTGCCGAGGCGGTGGGCCAGGTCAAGGTGCCACCGGAACGCCTCCTGCTGGGAGCCGACCCCCTCGGGCCCGGTGCGGTAGTAGTCCAGCCCGGTCTCCCCCACCGCCCGCACCCGCGGGTGGGCGGCCATCTGCTCGATCTGCTCCAGGGCGGCCTCGAGGTGTCCGCGCTCGGCCAGCCGGGCGGCGTCGTTGGGGTGGATCGCCACGGCCCCGAGCAGTCGGGGCTCCGCCTCGATGGCCGCCAGGGTGAACCGGGCCGACTCCACGTCGCAGCCGACCTGGACGGCACCGGACACCCCGGCGGCCGCGGCCGCGTCCATGGCCTGGTGCACGTCCACGGTCACGAGACCGTCACGGAAGTCCAGGTGGGTGTGGTTGTCCACCACGGGCACCGTGAGCGGTTCGGGGGCGGGCGGGTACTCCAGGCGCCGCTTGCGCCGCGACTTCTCCTCGGTGGGCTGGCGCCGGCGTTCCCCGGGAACGGCGGGCGCCCCGGGCTCCTCGTCCGGGGCCGGACGGTAGGCCGCCGGGACCGCTGCGTCCGGGCGGCCGACGCGATCACCGCTGCCGGCGGGATCGGTGGACGGGGCGGTGCGGACGTCGTCAGGAGTGGACATGCCTTCATGCTAGGGCGCGGGCCGGGCCGCATGACCGCGGGAGTCGGCACCGACGGACGGGCGCGGCCGCCCTCGATACGATGGCCGGATGACTGAACCGCAGGCCACCGTCCTGTTCGTGTGCACGGGCAACATCTGCCGTTCCGCCTACGGCCACCACCTGCTGGCCCGTCGGCTGGAGCATGACGCCCCGGGCCGGTACCGGGTCGTCTCGGCGGGCACCCAGGTCAACCCGCGGCTCACGGTGCCGCCACAGGTCCACGCCCTGCCGCGGGCCGGCTCGCTGCAGACCCTCACCGACCATGCCCCCATGCAACTGACCGGGCGGGCCGTGGGCGGGGCCGACCTGCTCCTGGCCGCCACCTCCGACCACTCGGCCGTCATCCTGCGGGAGACGCCGGCGGCGCTGAACCGGTCCTTCACCATGCTCGAGTTCGGGGCAGCGGCCCGGGCGATGGCCACGGGGGAGATCCCGGCATGGCCCGCCCCGGCGGCGGGATCGACCACCCTGGCCGAGGACGTCCGCTCGCTGGCCCGGCACGTCTCGCGTCATCGCCCCAGGGTCCGCGGATCCCTGGCGACGATCGACCTGCCCGACCCGTACGGCCAGGCGGACACCGCCTACACGGAGATGGCGTCCGCACTGGAACCGGCCGTCGAGCACATCGCCGACCTGCTGGTCGGCCTGGCCCGCCGCGACTGAGGGACCGGGCGGTACGGCGGGACTGAGGGTCGGGCGGCGGGGCGGACCGGCGTCGGCCGGCTCAGCGCCCGGGCGCGGGGTGGAACCGCTGCTGGGCCTTCTCCAGGCCCGACTCCACCAGTTCCACCACGGCGTCGGCCGCCCGGTCCACGTGCAGCGGCAGCAGCTCGCGCTCGGCCGCGGTGAACGGACGCAGCACGTAGTCCGCGGCCGGCTGGCGCCCGGGAGGCCGGCCGATCCCGACCCTCACCCGGGGGTAGTCCCGGGTGCCGAGCACCTGGGAGATGGACTTCAGGCCGTTGTGCCCGCCCTCGCCTCCACCGGTCTTCAGGCGCAGGGTGTCGAAGGGGATGTCCAGCTCGTCGTGCACCACGATCAGGTGCTCGGGCCGGATCGAGTAGAACCGCGCCAGGGCGCCCACCGGGCGCCCTGACACGTTCATGTAGCTGGCCGGCTTGGCCAGGATCAGCTTGGGTCCGCCCGGACGCACGTGCGCGGTCCCGACGGCGGCGCCGGCCTTGTGCGCGGTCAGTCCGGTGCCGAAGCGCCCGGCCAGCTCGTCCACGACCATCTGGCCGACGTTGTGCCGGGTGCGGGCGTAGTCGGGCCCGGGGTTGCCGAGCCCGACCACGAGCCACGTCGCCGACGCACCGCCGGAACCGGCCGCCGACGACGAGGTACCCTGCACGGTCATCGGGTCGATCAGCCCTCGGCCGGGGCCTCGGAGGCGCCCTCGGCCGCCGCCTCGCCCTCACCGGTCTCGCCCAGGTCCTGGACGGTGGGCTCGGAGATGGTGGCGATGACGTAGTCGTCCTCGAGCTCCAGGGTGGTGCCGGCCGGCAGCTGGATGTCGCGGCCGTAGACGTGCTCGCCCGCGGCGCGGCCCTCGATGACGATGGTGACGTTGTCCGGCAGGTGGGTGGCCTCGGCCAGCACCGGCACGGTGGCCTCCTCGAGGTTGAACACGGTGTTCGGGGCGGCCTCGCCCTCGACGTGCACGGGCACGTCCACGACGACCTTCTCGCCCTTGCGCACCACGAGCAGGTCGAGGTGGTCGACGGTCTGCTTGATGAAGTTGCGCTGGATGTCCTTCGGCAGCACGAGGTGCTCCTCGCCGTCGTGCACCAGCGTCAGCAGGGCGTTCGGGTTGCGGACGGCCAGCGTGGTCTGCTGGGCCGGCATCAGGATGTGGACCGGGTCGGTGCCGTGGCCGTAGACGACGGCCGGGATCTGGCCGGCGCGGCGGGCCTGGCGCGCGGCACCCTTGCCGAAGTCGTCACGCAGGGTGACCTGGATCTTGATCATGTCGCTCATGGTTCTCCTCCTGTACTCGCTCTCCACTCCACCGTCGGTGGAACGGGCCTTCCAGGCAGGACTTCGCCGCATCCCCTCGCGCGGACCGGCCGGGAGTCTGGACTGGACCCACCGGGACGACGGTCCAGGAGGTGCGGCGGCCTCGTCGATCACGGAGCGGGACGCTCCCTCGCCTGGGCAACGCCGACCATCCTACCAGTGGTGCCAGTAGGCTGGCGGAACGACCCGGCCGTGGTGTCCGCACCCCTATCCCCAGGAGGACCCGTGGAGAACCCGCAGCAGGACTGGGAGGCCGGTGGTGAGCGGCTGACGGCCACCACCGCCGCCATGCTCTCGGCCATGGACTCCGTGGTGGACGGCAAGCACCGGGCGGTCCGCACGGCCGTCCTGGTCCTGCTGGCCGGCGGCCACCTGCTGGTGGAGGACGTCCCCGGCGTGGGCAAGACCCTGCTGGCCAAGGCCCTGGCGCGGACCGTGGGCGGCACCGTCAACCGCATCCAGTTCACCCCGGACCTGCTGCCCTCGGACGTCACGGGGGTCTCCGTGTTCAACCAGGACCGGCACACCTTCGAGTTCCGGGCCGGGGCGGTGTTCGCCAACGTCGTGATCGGCGACGAGATCAACCGGGCCTCCGCCAAGACCCAGTCCGCCCTGCTGGAGTGCATGGAGGAACACCAGGTCACCGTGGACGGCACCACCCACCGGCTGGACGAGCCGTTCATGGTGGTGGCGACCCAGAACCCGGTCGAGTCCGAGGGCACCTACCCCCTGCCGGAGGCACAGCGGGACCGGTTCATGGCCCGGATCACCATGGGCTATCCGGACGAGGACGCCGAACTGCAGATGCTGCGCACCCACCACGGTCCGCTGCCCTCGGCCGCTCCCGTCAACCGGCTCGCCCCGGTCACGTCCACCGACGACGTGTTGCAGATGATCGAGGCCGTCTCCCGGGTGCACGTCTCCGAGCCCGTGGCCCGGTACGTGGTGGCCCTGGGCCGGGCCAGCCGGCAGCACGCGGACGTGCTGGTGGGAGCCAGCCCCCGGTCCCTGCTGCAGCTCACCCGGGCGGCCAAGGCCGAGGCCGCGCTGAACGGCCGGTCCTACGTGACGCCGCAGGACGTGACCGACGTCGTGGGGGTGGTGTTCCCGCACCGGTTGATGCTGCGGCGCCGGTCCGCGCACGACGCCGCGGAGGCCGAGGCGGTCACCGACCGCATCCTGCACTCCGTGGCCGTCCCGGCCGGCGTCTGAGACCGGGTGGGACGATGGGCACCGGTCCGCTGAAGCCGACGACGCGGGGGCTGGCCATCGGGGTGGCCGCCGCGGTGCTGGTGCTCGGCGGGCTGGTCCTGGGACGGCGGGAGGCCATCGCGATCGGGCTGTTCCTGGCCGCGCTCCTCGCCGCCTCCCTGGCCGCGCTGGCCGTGCACGCGCACCTGGCCCGCCGGACCCGGTTGGTGCGCACGGTGTCCCCCCGGGTCCTCGTGGCCGGGGGCGACGTGCGGGTGACGTTCTCGGGCGTGGTGCCCGGCCTCAGGGACGCGCTGCCCGGCCGCGCCCCGGTCCCGGTGCCGTCCGGTGGTTACCGGTGGCCGGCACCCCGGCGGGGGGTGTACGACGTCGGCCCGGCCCTGACGCACCTGCGCGGCCCGTTCGGCCTGTGGACCGGGAGCGCACCGGTGGCGGCCACGAGCCGGGTGCGGGTGCTGCCCCAGCCGCTGGACGACGAGGCACTGGACGGGGTCCTGCGGGCCGGGACCGGGGAGCACGACGCGGCGGACCTGCTCGGCAGCGAGGCGGCCCCGGATGACCTGCTCGTGCGGGACCACCGGGACGGGGACGCCCTGACGCGGGTGCACTGGGGTGCCACCGCCCGCACCGGACGGCTCATGGTGCGCCAGGAGGAGTGGGCGCACGACCCCTGGACCGTGGTGGTCCTGGACTGCCGGGCAGTCTCCTTCGCCACCGGCCGGCACCAGGTGGACGGCGGGGCGGGCCGGGGCTGGACGACGTCCGCGGCGTTCGAACGGGCGGTCAGCGTGGCCGCGGCGGTCATCGACCGGTTGCACTCCTCCGGCCACCACGTGCTGCTGATGGACCAGGACGGCAACCGGCTGGAGCCCGAGCTGGCCGCCGCCGTGCTCGAACCGGCGCTCCGGGAGGCGGCCTGGACCGCCGCCCTGCCCTCCCAGGTCACCACCGTCATCGCCCTGCTGGGCACCGCGGTCGGGCAGGACGTGCCGGTCATGGTCACCCTGCCCCGCACCCTGCACCGCGTGGCCCTGCTGTTCGGGGCCGGTGAGGCCGTGCCGGTCGGGCCCGCCGGACCGGTAGGGCCCGCCGCCGCGCTCGAGCAGGACGGCTGGCTGGTGGCGGGGGTCCGGACATGACCGGCGTGCTGTCCCGGGCCGGGGCCGCCTGGCTGCTGGCCGCCCTCACCGGTGCCCTGGTGGTCGCCGCCGCGCTGTCCCTGGGCGCCGTGTTCGATGCCCCGCCCGCGGCCTGGTTGCCGCCCTCGTCCGTGCCGGCCGTCCTGGGACTGGCCGGGGCCGCCACCGTCCGCTCCCTCGGAGGCCGGGTGCTCCGCCCCCTGCTGGTGGGGCTCGCGGTCGCCGCCGGGGCCTGGTGCCTGCAGTGGTGGCCCGAGACGCTCCTGGCGGGACTGCTGCCCCAGCAGGAGACGGCGGGGGCGATCGCCGCCTCGGCCGCGGAGCTGCGCGAGACCATCTGGACGGACACCGTCCCGGTGACGCCCACGGATCCGGCGCTGGCCGCCGTCGGGGCGGTCCTGGCACTGACCGCCCTGGTGACCGACGCGATCGCCGTCGGGTTGCGCTCCCCCGCGATCGCCGGGATCCCGCCGCTGGCCCTGATCGGGGGTGCGGCCGTGATCACGGCGGGGGTGACCCCGTGGCCGGCCCTGGCCATCGCCGCCGGGGCCTGGCTGGCCCTGCTGGCGGTGGGCAGCGACTCCCTGCTGTCCCTGATCCACGAGGCGCCCGCCCCCGGGGCCCGCCCGGAGTCCGACCGGCCGGCCGGTGGCGCCTCCTGGCCGGCCGGCACGGTGGCGACCGGCGCGGCGGCCGTGGCCGCCCTGGTGGCCGGAGCCACCCAGGTGCCGTTCCTGGCCACCGGGCTGGCCCCCGAGGGGCAGCGCTTCGTGCTCGGCCAGGGTGCGGGCCCGGTGAACCCGGCCGCCGATCTCGGCCGCGAGCTGCGCAGCTCCACCGGGTACGCCGGGATCCGCTACGAGACCGAGGACGGCCGGGGCGTCTACCTGCGCACCGCGGTGGTGGAAGATGTCCAGGACTCACCCTGGGAGGCCGTGCCGCCCCAGTACTCGGGGCCGCCCACGATCACGGGCTTCGACCCCGCCGGTGCGCGGCTGGCCGGCGGTTCGGACCGGCTCCTGGCGCAGGCCGCCGCCGGTGGGGACGGTCCGTGGTCGGTGGTGAGCCTGTCCCTGGACGACTGGTCCGGGAACTGGGCCCCGCTGCCGGACCAGGTCTGGCGCGTGGACCGGGTCGTGGGCGACTGGGGCTGGCAGGTGGAACCGTCCACCTCCGTCGCCTACCGCCGGGAGTCGACTCCGGTGGAGCTCGACTACCGGGCCGCCGTCGTCCCCGTGCGGATGGGCCTGGAGGAGCTGGCCTCGCTGACCCGCCCGGGCGCCCCGCAGGGCATCTACAACCGCTGGGGCTCCGGACCGGAGCTGGAGGGCTCCCGGGTCGAGGCCCTGGCCCAGGAGGTCACCGCCGGGATGACCAACCCCGTGGAGCAGGCCGCCGCCATCCAGGCGCACCTGACCTCCGGGCGCTTCACCTACTCCGAGACCGCCCCCGTGGAGCGGGGCTACGACGGCTCGGGACTCCGGATGACGGAGCAATTCCTCGAGGCCGGGGCCGGATACTGCATCCACTACGCCTCCGCGATGACCATGATGGCCCAGTCCGTGGGCATCCCCGCCCGGGTGGTGGTGGGCTACGCACCCGTCGCCGCGACCCCGGGCACCGGGACGCAGCACCGGGTGACCTCGGACCGGGCGCACTCCTGGCCGGAGCTGTACCTGAACGGCGTCGGGTGGGTCCCCTTCGAGCCCACCCCGGGGGTGGGACGGACCCCCAGCTACACGCAGGCCCAGGGGTCCGGTGACCCGACGCCCGAGGCCGACCCCAGGCTGCCCGGAACGGCCGCGTCGCCGAACGCGCCCCTCCCCGCGTCCGGATCCGGCGGGGAGGGAGCGGGCTCTGCGGGGCGGGACGGCGCGGCCCGCGTCGACCGGACGGTCGGCTCGATGGTGCTCGGCCTGACGCTGGCGGCGGCCCTGGCCGGACTGGCCGTGCTGCCCCGCTGGCTCCGTGCCCGACGGCGGCGTCGGCGGCTCGGCGCCCGCACCGGGCAGGTGCAGGGCCCGGCACCGGGGGCGATCGACGGACCGGACCCCGCGGCCGATGCGCGGCGGATGCGCCGGCGGGTCCGGGACGCGTGGCAGGAACTGGAGGACACCGCGACGGACCTGGGCCTGGGGCGCCGGGCGTACGAGCCCGAACCGGCGTTCGCGCACCGGCTGGCGGGCCGGAGCACCCGGGACGGGGCCCGGCCGGACGGCAGGAGTGGGGCCGCCGCCACCGCCACCGTGGCGGCCGTGGACAAGGAGGTCGAGGCGATCGTCGACGCCATCTCATGGGCCCGCTACGCCCCGGACGCCTCGCCCGCCCCCACGACGGTGCCCGGGACGGTGGGGCGGGTCCGGGCGCTCGTCACCGCCCTGGAGCAGGCCGCGGACCCGGCCATCCGGCGCCGGGCCCGGTGGCTGCCGGCGTCGCTGCTGCCCGCCCCGGGCCGGCCCGGATCACCCGCCCGGCCCGATTGGCCGGGCTGGCTCGACTGGACCAGGGAGCGCAACGGGCGCGGGTGACCGGGTGCACCCCAGCGTCGGTGCCCGCACACGGCACGGGCCCGGCCGAAGCCGGGCCCGTGCCGTGTGCGGGACTGTGGAGGGGCCGGACTACTTCTTCGCGGCGTAGGGGTCGGCGATGCCGATGTACTGCACCGTGGTGTACTCCTCGATGCCCTCGGCGCCGCCCTCGCGCCCCAGGCCCGACTGCTTCACGCCGCCGAACGGGGCGGAGGCGTTGGAGATGACGCCCGCGTTGAAGCCGACCAGGCCGAACTCGATCTGCTCGGAGACCCGGAACATCGTGTTGACGTCCTTGGTGTAGATGTAGGACGCCAGGCCGTACTGGGAGGCGTTGGCCAGCTCGATGGCCTCCTGCTCGGTGGCGAAGGTCGTCACGGGGGCCACCGGGCCGAAGATCTCCTGGGACAGGATTGGGTTGTCCTTGCCCACGGACAGCAGGGTCGGGATGTAGAAGAAGCCCTCGCCCTCCTTGGGGGTGCCACCGGTGACGACCTCGCCGCCGGCCGCGACGGACTCCTGGACCAGGGCGTGGATGTCGTCCCGCGCGCCGCCGTCGATGATCGGGCCCACGGTGGAGTCCGGCTCGGTGCCGCGGGCCGGGTTCAATGCGGCCAGTGCGGCGGCGAACTTGGCCGTGAACTCCTCGGCCACGTCCTCGTGCACGATGAAGCGGTTCGCGGCGGTGCAGGCCTCGCCCATGTTGCGCATCTTGGCGGCCATGGCCCCCTCGACGGCGGCGTCCAGGTCGGCGTCCTCGAAGACCAGGAACGGGGCGTTGCCGCCGAGCTCCATCGAGGTGCGCAGCACGTTCTGGGCGGCATCCTGCATCAGGCGCACGCCGACCGGGGTGGATCCGGTGAAGGACACCTTGCGCAGCCGGGAGTCCTTCATCAGCGGCCCGGAGATCGCGGAGGCCGAGGACCCGGCGACGACGTTGAGCACGCCGGCCGGCAGGCCCGCCTCCTGCATGACCTGGGCGAAGAGCATGGAGGTCAGCGGGGTGAGCTTGGCGGGCTTGAGCACCATGGTGCAGCCGGCGGCCACCGCCGGGGCGACCTTGCGGGTGGCCATGGCCAGCGGGAAGTTCCACGGGGTGATCAGCAGCGACGGGCCCACGGGCTTGTGCGTCACGATCATCTTGTTCTTGCCCTCGGGCGAGGTGAAGTAGCGGCCGTAGTGGCGCACCGTCTCCTCGGAGAACCAGCGCAGGAACTCGGCGCCGTAGGCGACCTCACCGCGGGCCTCGGCCAGCGGCTTGCCCATCTCCAGGGTCATCAGCAGGGCGAAGTCCTCGGCGCGGGCGGTGACCAGGTCGAAGGCGCGGCGCAGGATCTCGGCGCGTTCGCGCGGGGCGGTCAGCGCCCACTCGGCCTGCACGGCGGCGGCGGCGTCCAGGGCGGCCAGGGCATCGTCCGAGTTGCCGTCCTGGATGGAGAGCAGGACCTTGCCGGTGGCCGGGTCGTGCACGTCCAGGGTCTTGCCGGAGCTGGCGTCCCGCCACTCTCCGTTGATCAGCAGGCCGGTGGGGACGGACTGCAGCAGTTCCTGCTCGCGTTCGGCGGTGACAGTCATGGGGAACCTCATTTCCGGTCGGTCGGCTCGGTCGGCCGGCGGCGGGTGTCGCCGTCGTCGGGGACCGTTCACCTCAGACTACTGCCGCCCGTGGGGCCATCCTGCACAGGTCACAATGCGACACCGGTGCACTGTGCGGGCCCGTCGGGGCGTTGTTCGGCCCTACTGCCGGGAGGCCAGGACCGCCTCGTACAGCTCCCGCTTGGGCACCCCGCGGGCTGCGGCCACGGTGGCCACGGCCTCCTTGAGCCGGGTGCCGGAGGCCACGAGGACCTCCACGTCGGCCACCTGGCCGGCCGTGTCCGTGTCCGGCTCACTGGTGGCCCCGGCGGTGACGATGACGATCTCGCCCCTGATGTCCTTCGAGCCCGCCCACTCGAGCAGGCCCTCGAGGCTGTCCCGGACCACCTCCTCGTGGAGCTTGGTCAGTTCCCGGGCCACGCAGGCGGGGCGGTCGGCCCCGAAGGCCTCCCGCAGGGAGGACAGGGTCGCGGCCAGGCGGTGCGGTGACTCGAAGAAGACCAGGGTCCGGGCGTCCCGGGACAGCTCGGTGAGCAGTCGCGAGCGCTCCCCCTCCTTGCGCGGCAGGAACCCCTCGAAGGCGAAGCGGTCGGTGGGCAGTCCGGACAGCGCCAGCGCGGTGGTCACCGCGCTCGGGCCGGGCGCGCAGGTCACCGGCACGTCTTCCCGGGCCGCGGTCGAGACCAGCCGGTAGCCGGGGTCGGAGACCAGCGGCATGCCGGCGTCGGTGACGACCGCCACCACGGCGCCGTCCCGGGCGGCGTCCAACAGCTCCCGCGTGGACTCGCGTTCGTTGTGCTCGTGGTGGCTGACGACCTTCCCGGTGATCCTGACGCCCAGGCCCTGGGCCAGGTGGTGGGCGCGGCGGGTGTCCTCGGCGGCCACCACGTCCGCGGTGGCCAGCAGGTGCCTGAGGTGCTCGGAGGCGTCCGAGAGGTTGCCGATGGGCGTAGCCGCCAGCACGATCCGTCCACCGGGGTTCTCTGCATCAGCCATGCCCTCATCGTAGGCGCCCGCGATCCCCCACCGACCTGCACGTACCATGGCAGGGTGTTCCCGCCCCCGCACTCCGCCCCGTCGGCCGCGCCCGACGCCGCGGCGTCGTCCCGGCCGGAGGGCCGGGAACCGGCCCCCGTGCGTGACCGCTGGCTGGAGACCCCCCTCGAGGCGTACACCGAGTCCGCCCTGCGGCTGCGGCTGCTCGGGGAGCGCTTCCACCCCGGCCACTGGGGCTGGATCGTCCCACTGGCCGTGACACTGGTGGCCGCTGTGCTGCGCCTGGCCCGGCTGGACCACCCCGACCAGTTGGTCTTCGACGAGACCTACTACGTCAAGGACGCCTTCACCCTGCTGCAGGCCGGTTACGAGCTGAACTGGCCGGAGGAGCACAACGAGCAGTTCGCCGCCGGGAATCCCCGGCCCGAGGACTCTCCCGAGTACGTGGTGCACCCGCCGCTGGGCAAGTGGCTGATCGCCCTGGGCATGCTGTGGTTCGGCACGGACCACGGTGTCGGCTGGCGGTTCTCGGCGGCGGCCGCCGGGACGCTGTCCGTGCTGCTGACCGCCCTGATCGCCCAGCGGCTCTTCCGCTCGGTGTTCCTGGGCGGAGTGGCCGGGCTGCTGCTGGCCGTCGAGGGCCACCACCTGGTGCTCTCCCGCACCGGCCTGCTGGACATCTTCCTGTCCTTCTTCGTGCTGGCCGCCTTCGGCGCGCTGCTGCTGGACCGGGCGCACGGCCGGGCCCTGCTCGCCCGCCGGCTGGCCGGCGTCGCCGACCGCCACGGCGGGGTGCCGCCGCCATGGGCGGGGCGCCACGGACCCTGGCTGGGCTGGCGCCCGTGGCGGCTGGTGGCCGGCGTGCTGCTCGGCGCCGCCTGCGGGGTGAAGCTCTCCGGGCTGGCCTTCGTGGCGGTGTTCGGGCTGATGAGCGTGCTGTGGGACGCCAACGCCCGCCGGGTGGCCGGGATCCGGCACTGGCTGCGCGCCGGGATCGTCCGGGACGGCCTGTACGCCTTCGTCGCCGTGGTCGGCGTCGGCGCGCTCACCTACCTGGCCACCTGGACCGGGTGGCTCGTCACGGCCGGCGGGTACAACCGGCAGTGGCACCTGAGCCATCCGCCGGTGGCGTGGTGGGAGCACCTGGTCCCCGGGGCGCTGCGCTCACTGGCCGACTACCACCGGCAGTCCACCCAGTTCCACGGCGGCCTGGAGTCCGGCCACGACTACGCCTCGAGCCCGTGGACCTGGCCGTTCATGGGCCGGCCCACCTCCTTCTACTATCAGGGGTACGACGACGGTGCGGCCGGCTGCCCGGTCGAGACCTGTTCCGCGGCGATCACCGACCTGGCGAACCCGGTGATCTGGTGGGCCGGCCTGCTGGCCGTCCTGGCCCTGGTGCTCATCTGGCTGGGCCGCCGTGACTGGCGGGCCGGGGCGATCCTGGGCGCCTACGCCGCAGGCCAGCTGGTCTGGTTCCTCTGGCCGGACCGCACCATGTTCTTCTTCTACACGGTGGCCTACGCCCCCTTCCTCGTGCTGGCCGTCACCCTGTGCCTGGGGGCGCTGCTGCGCCTGGGCGGGCCGGTGAACCGCCGCCGGAACACCGTCCTGGTGCTGTCGTTCGTCCTGGTGGCCGTGCTGACCAGCGCGTTCTTCATGCCCGTCTGGACCGGGGAGATGATCCCCTATGAGCAGTGGCGGGCACGCATGTGGATGAGCAGCTGGATCTGAGCCGATAGCATCGGGGCATGCTAGAAGCCAGCACGGACCGGGTCGCCGACCTCCCGGCCGAGACCAATGCCACCGACCATGTCCTGGCCGTGGCGGCCGCCCGCCCCCACTCCCCCGCGTACGCGGTGCGCAACGGTGCCGGCGGCTGGGTGGACGTGTCCTACGCGGCCTTCCTGGAGCAGGTGCGCGCGGTGGCGAAGGGGCTGATCGCCCGGGGCGTGGAGCCGGGGTCCATGGTGGGGATCATGGCCCCCACGAGCTACGAGTGGGCCGTGATCGACCAGGCCATCTGGTTCGCCGGGGCCGCCTCCGTGCCGGTGTACGAGACGTCCTCCCCGCACCAGGTCCAGCACATCCTGACGGACTCGGGCACCCGGCTGGTGTTCACGGCGGCCGACCGCCAGGCCGACGCCGTGCGGCGGGCGGCCGCACTGGCCGGCGTCGAGGTGGGCATCGAGTTCCTGGACGCCGCCGGGCTCGCCGCACTGGCCGAGGCCGGGCGGGGCGTGACGGACGCGGCGCTGGAGGCCGCGCGCTCGAGCGCCACGCTGGCCGACCTCGCCTCGCTCGTGTACACCTCCGGGACCACCGGGCGGCCGAAGGGCACCCGGATCACGCACGGCAACTTCGCCGTGGGCGCGGTGAACCTGCTGCCCTTCGCAGAGCAGATCGTGGGCGGGGGTGAGCAGCGCACCCTGATGTTCCTGCCGCTGGCCCACGTGCTCGCCCACGCCGTGCAGTACGTCTGCCTCGTCGGCGGCATCCAGATCGCCCACGCCTCGGACCTGAAGACGCTCACCGCCGACCTGGCCTCCTTCCACCCCACCTGGCTGCTGGCCGTGCCGCGGGTGTTCGAGAAGCTCGACGCCGGCGCCGCCGCCAAGGCCCGCGAGGGTGGCACCGAGAAGGTCTTCGCGGCCGCCCGGCGCACGGCGGTCGAGTACTCCGAGGCGCTGGACTCCCAGGCCCGCGGCGAGGGCAACGGCCCGGGCGCGCTGCTGAGGGCCCGGCACGCCCTGTTCGACCGGCTCGTGTACCCCAGGATCCGGGCCATCCTGGGCGGGGCGGCGAAGTACACCGTCTCCGGGGCGAGCGCGCTGAACCCCGAGCTCGCCCACTTCTTCCGCGGCGCGGGACTGGGCATGCAGGAGGGCTACGGCCTGACCGAGACCACGGCCCCGGCCACCCTCAACATCCCCGGCCACACGCGGGTGGGCTCGGTGGGGCTGCCGGTGCCCGGCACCACCATCCGGATCGCCGACGACCGGGAGATCCTCATCAAGGGCCCCATCGTGTTCGACGGATACCACCGGCTGCCGGAGGAGACCGCCGCCGCCTTCGACGCCGACGGGTTCTTCCGGTCCGGGGACATCGGGCGGCTGGACGAGGACGGCTTCCTCTACGTCACCGGGCGGAAGAAGGAGATCATCGTCACCGCCGGCGGCAAGAACGTCTACCCCACCCCGCTGGAGGAGGCCATCCGGTCCTCCGGGGTGGTCTCCCAGGTGGTCGTGGTCGGCGACGGGCGGCCGTACGTGGGCGCGCTGGTCACCCTGGATCCCGACGGGCTGTCCCAGTGGGCGACCGCCCAGGGCCTGCCGGCGCCGACCCTGCAGGAGGCCTGCACGGACCCGCGGGTACGGGACGAGGTGCAGAAGGTGGTGGACGCGGCCAACGAACAGGTCTCCCGCGCCGAGTCCGTGCGCCGGTTCCTCATCCTCGACACCGAGCTCACCGAGGAGTCCGGCCACCTGACCCCCTCCCTGAAGCTGCAGCGCAAGGTCGTCATGGACGACTACGCCGCCGCCATCGAGGACCTCTACCGGGCGGACTGATCCCCCGGGCCCGGCCTGTCCGTGGAACGCGACGGCGGCCGGGAGCACCGTGCTCCCGGCCGCCGTCGCGGACGCGTGGTCAGGCCGCGTCCGCCCAGTCGTTCCGGCGCCGGATCAAGTCCTCCTGGGCCAGCCGCGAGTCGTACCGGCGCCGCCGGGTGGGCCAGGTGAACACCAGCGTGAGGACCAGGGTCAGCAGGACGAGCACGCCCACGGCCAGCCCGGCATCGATCCAGAACTGGTTCGGGTAGAGCCGGATCAGCGCGTCGCTGGCCAGGAACGTCCACGTGCCCTCGGCGAAGAACAGGCCGTGGAACGCGGCGAAGAACTGCTGCCAGCCCAGCACCGCCAGCACGCCGAGCGCGATCAGCACCACCAGCATCCACAGGGACCCGGCGAACAGGGCACGGCGGATCCCGCCCTTGGCGGCGCGGGACAGCGCCACCATGAACAGCAGGCACAGCAGGCCCAGCAGCAGGCCCACGCCCATCGTGATGAGCATGACGAGCTTGACGTCCGTCATGTGGGAGACCTCGGTGCCCGTGAACAGCGCCGACCCGTCGTGCTGGAGGTCCCCGAGGTAGCGCTCCGGCGCGGCGTTGAACAGGTAGTCCATGCCCGCGGACCCGTAGGTGAGCCGGTCGTCGGTGGTGAAGCCGTACGGGTCGTCCGGGAAGCCCGGGCGGTGGTACTCGATCCACAGGAACACCGGCGAGGCGACGAGCCTCACGGCGGCGATGAGCACCACCACCGGGAAGAAGACCGCCAGCAGCACCTGCATCACCCGCGGTCCCGTCGGGGACCCCTTCAGCGCCTCGTCGCGGGCGGCGGCGCGGGCCTCCGCGTCGCGCAGCTCACGGCGGTTCTCCTCTGGATCCCGCGTGGCCGGCCCGGCGGCAGGGCCGCGGGGGTGCCCCGCCACCGGTGCCGGCAGGCCACCCGGGCCACCGGACCAGGCACTCGCGGGCTGGGGTTCCGGCTCCGGCCGGGCGGTGGCGGTCACCACGTCGGCCTCCGCGCCCCGGGCACGGGCACCCGGCAGGTCCCGGTCCGTGTCCCGTGCCGCGCCTGCCGCTCCTACCGCTCCTACCGCTCCTGCCGCGCCGATCCCGGCACCGTCGCCGGCGGCCAGGCGCTCCAGTTCACTGCGGTCGATCGACTGGGTGGGCTGGGTGCCAGCCTCGGCCTGGGCGGTCGCGCGCCGGTCGAGACCGGACAGGACCTCGGTGTCGGAGCCCCGGTCGGCGCTCCACCCGGCATCCCGCCCGGCATCCCCCCGGGCATCCCGGGCGGCGGACGCCGGGATCTCGTCCGTGGAGTGCTCGGCCTCGCGGGGACGCACCCCGTCCGGGCCCGCGACGGTGCTGCCGACGGCCCCGGCGCCGGGCGTGGCCTGAGCGGCTCCGTCCGCGGTCCCGGACGCGGCCTCGCCGCTCCCGCCGCTCCCGCCGCTCCCTTCGGTCCCTTCGGTCCCGTCGGCGGCATCGTCCTCGACGTACGCTGCGTAGTCCAGGCCGCTCTCGAACTGCGGCGCCTCCAGGTCCTCCCCGCGGGTGCCACCCCAGTCGTCGACGGTGTCCCGGTCCTCCCGGCTGTCCCCGCCCGGACTCGTGCGTGCCATGGTGTTGCCTCCCGCTCGTTGCGCTGTCGCCTGACCTCGGCACCGAGCCTAGTGTCGTCCGGACCCCAGCCGTCGGGGGCGCACCGCGACCGGGCACGATCCCCTCTCCTCCCGGCGTCGGCGGGGCCGCACTCAGGCGGTGAGCCGGCGGGCGCCGGCGTCGTGGGCCTCGAGGTCCCCGGTGGCCCCGGCACGCACCGCGCGGCGGCCAAGCACGAGCGTGTAGGTCCAGTACGCGGCGAGCACCGCGGCCCCCAGCCCCAGGCGCAGCCAGTGGGGCAGCGCCGAGGGCGTCACGAATCCCTCGACCACCCCGGAGACGGCCAGCACGAGCACCAGGCCGACGGCCACGGTCATCAGGGACCGGCCCTCCGCGGCCAGGGAGTCCAGCCTGGTCCGCTGGCCCGGGGCGACCCAGGCCCAGAAGATCCGCAGGCCTGCCGCCCCGGCGATGAAGATGGCCGTCAGCTCCATGAACCCGTGCGGAAGGATGTACAGGAAGAAGGTGTCCAGTTCGCCGTGGGCGGCCATCACCCCACCGGAGATCCCCACGCCCTGGGCGTTGAGGAACAGGACGTAGGGCACGAAGTAGCCGGTGATGCCGAAGGCCACCTCCTGGGCGGCGATCCAGGCGTTGTTCGTCCAGACCTGGCCGGCGAAGGACGCGGCCGGGTTCTCGGAGTAGTACCCGGTGAACCGCTCCTCGGCGTACTCGCGCACCTGGTCCTCGCTGCCCAGCGCGGCCAGCACCTGCGGCTCCTGCGCCACCCAGAGGCCGAACCAGGCCGCCACCAGGCAGAACAGGGCCCCGAGGACCACGGTCAGCCAGCGGATCCGGTAGAACGCCGCGGGCAACTGCTCCACGAAGAAGCGGGAGAGCCCGGCCGCCGCGTTGGACGGGGCACCCGTGATGCGGTTGCGGGCCCGGGACAGGACCATGGACAGCCCGACCGCCTGGGGGCCGTCCGGGTCGTGGGCCTGCACCACGGCCAGGTGGGCCGAGGCCCGGCCGTAGAGCTCGAGCAGCTCGTCGGCCTGCCCGGCGTCGAGCCGGCGGGTCCTGGCCAACGCGTCGAGACGCTCCCACAGGGAGCGGTGCACGGCGGTGTAGGCGTCCAGGTCCACGGTCCTCAGGGTACCGGCGGCTACGCTGGCCCGAGGCCCGCTCCGCAGGGCCCGACGAGGGAGGACGCATGATGACCACGGTGGTGACCGGTGAGGCCGTGGTCCTGCAGGTGCGGCCGGCCTCGTTCGTGGTGCGCGCCGGCGGCGCACTGCTGGACGGCCTGGTGATCGCCGGGGCCTTCGCGCTGTCCGCATGGGCCCTGGCGGCCACCGTCGGCGAGGGGCTCGACCCCGCGGCCGCCCAGGCCACGGTCCTCACCCTGGTGGTGGCCTGCCTGGTCGGCCTGCCCCTGGCGTGGGAGACCGTCAGCCGGGGCCGCTCCCCCGGCAAGCTCGCCTTCGGCCTGCGGGTGGTCCGGGACGACGGCGGCGCGGTCCGGTTGCGGCACGTCCTGGTCCGCGTCCTGCTGGGCGTGTTCGAACTGTGGATGACCTTCGGTTCGGTGGCGGTGCTGGCCTCGCTGTTCAACGAGCGGGGCAAGCGGCTGGCGGACATGGTGGCCGGTACCCGGGTGGTCACCGAGCGACGGCCACGCGTGCCGGCACCCCTGCCCGGGGTGCCCGGGACGATGACGGGCTGGGCGGCCGTGGCCGACGTCGGGCGCATCCCGGATGCCCTGGCCGCCTCCGTGGCCCAGTTCCTGCGCGCCGCGGACCGGGTCCCCCCGATCACCCGGAACGCCACGGCCGTCCGGCTGGCGGCCCGGGTGGCGCCCTTCGTGGCCCCGGGACCGCCCGCCGGCGCCACCATGGAGGAGTTCCTGCTGGCCGTGATGGCCGAGCGGCGCAACCGGGACTACGCCCGGCTCACCCGGCAACAGCGGGCCACCGAGGCAGCCGCCGGGCGCATGCGCTCGCTGCCCTACGCCTGACCGCCGACCATATCCTGGAAAAACCCGTCAGGATGGACACATCCCCCGGTCATACCGGGGGGATTTGTCCATCCTGTGATGGGTCAGAACGAGAGGACAGAACTCAGTAGCGGTAGTGGTCCGGCTTGTAGGGGCCGGCCACGTCCACGCCCAGGTACTCGGCCTGGTCCTTGCTCAGCTCCGTCAGGTGCGCGCCGAGGGCCTCCAGGTGCAGGCGGGCGACCTTCTCGTCCAGGACCTTGGGCAGGACGTAGACCTGCTTGCCGTACTCCTCGCCGGTGATCGAGCCGTGGCGGGCGAAGAGCTCCATCTGGGCCATCACCTGGTTGGTGAAGGAGGCGCTCATGACGAAGGACGGGTGCCCGGTCGCGTTGCCCAGGTTCAGCAGCCGGCCCTCGGAGAGCACGATGATCGAGCGCTCGGTGTCCGTGCCGGTGTCGAAGGTCCACTCGTGGACCTGCGGCTTGATCTCGGTCTTGACCACGCCGTCCACCCGGGACAGTCCGGCCATGTCCAGTTCGTTGTCGAAGTGGCCGACGTTGCCGACGATCGCCTTGTCCTTCATCTGCAGCATGTCCTGGGCCATGATGATGTCCTTGCCACCGGTGGTGGTGATGAAGATGTCACCGGAGGCCAGGACCTCGTCCAGGCGGACCACCTGGTACCCGTCCATCGCGGCCTGCAGGGCGTTGATCGGGTCCACCTCGGTGACGACCACGCGCGCGCCCTGGCCGCGGAAGGCCTCGGCGGCCCCCTTGCCGACGTCCCCGTAGCCGCAGACCACGGCGGTCTTGCCGCCGATCAGCACGTCCGTGCCCCGCATGATGCCGTCCGGCAGCGAGTGACGGATGCCGTACTTGTTGTCGAACTTGGACTTGGTCACGGCGTCGTTGACGTTGATGGCCGGGAACAGCAACTGGCCGGCCTCGGCCAGCTGGTAGAGCCGGTGCACGCCCGTGGTGGTCTCCTCGGTGACGCCGCGGATGCCCGCTGCGATCCTGGTGAAGCGCTGCGGGTCCTCGTGGATGGAGGCGCGCAGGGTCTCCAGGATGATCTGGTACTCCTCGGCGTCGTCCGTGGTGGGGCTCGGCACGGCGCCGGCGGCCTCGAACTCCACGCCCTTGTGCACCAGCAGGGTGGCGTCGCCGCCGTCGTCCAGGATCATGTTGGGGCCCAGCTCCGGGTCCTGGTCCGCGCCGGGCCAGACGAGGATCTGGGAGGCGGTCCACCAGTAGTCGGACAGGGTCTCGTTCTTCCAGGCGAAGACGGGCACCCCGGCCGGGGCCTCGGGGGTGCCGTTGCCGACGACGACCGCTGCGGCCGCCTCGTCCTGGGTGGAGAAGATGTTGCAGGACGCCCAGCGGACCTCGGCGCCGAGGGCGGTGAGGGTCTCGATCAGCACGGCGGTCTGCACGGTCATGTGCAGCGACCCGGCGATGCGGGCCCCCTTGAGGGGCTGGGCCTCGCCGAACTCCTCGCGCAGGGCCATCAGTCCGGGCATCTCGTGCTCGGCCAGGCGGATCTGGTGCCGGCCGGCCTCGGCCAGGGACAGGTCGCGGACGGCGAAGTCGAAGGTGGCCCCGGGCACGGTGACGCGGTTGGCGTAGCCCGGATCGGTCGCGGGGCTCGGGGCGCTGTCGGCAGGGATCTCAGTCATGCTCCCCAGCCTAGAACAGTCAGCGGGCCCGCCCGGGCCTAGCGTTCGCCGGAGTCACGCAGCAGGCGCAGCACGGGCCGTCCCGGCCGGGCCGGGGCCTCGCCGTTGAGCGGTTCCGGCCGGGGGCCGGCGTCGGGACCGGTTCCGCGGCGCACCGTGGGCCGCGGGGGGTCCTCCCGGGGCGCGGGCTCTCGCACGGCGTGCGCGAGGGCCAGCAGGTCGTCGGGTTCGGGCGGCGGGTGCGGGACGGAGCCCTCCGGCGCCTCGATGCGCAGCAGTTCCCAGCCCTTGGGCGCGGTCATCGTCCGCGCGTGACGCTCGCACAGGTCGTAGGTGTGCGGCTCGGCCAGCCGGGACATCGGCCCCAGGACGACCGTGGAGTCGGCGTAGTTGTACGTCAGGGTCGCCACGGCCGCCGTCCGGCAGCTGGTCTTGGAGCACTGGCGTATCGATCCCACGGCAGACCACCCTACCGCCCCGGCGGGCTCTCGTGGGGAGGCGTGCCCGGTACACACCGGGGCGGTGCGGGACTAGCATCGAGTCATGATGTCCTTCGAACCGATTGCGGTCACTGGGGGCGCTGGAACCGGGGTCCCCGGTGTTCCGCCCGCGCGCCACGCCCGGCGGGACCGCCGGGGCCGGGGACTGCGCGGCCCGTTGCTGCCGGGAGTGCTGCCCGGGTCCCGCACGCGCAATGAGAGGTTCGACGACCACCTGGCCGCGGCCGTCGAACGGCTGGCGGAACTGTGCGGACCGGCCGTGGAGCAGGCGCGCTTCCGCGCCACCATGGTGCCCGAGGGCCTCGAGGAGCGCCTGGAACTCGTCCGGGTCTGGGGTGCGGAGCTGGTCGAGGACCCCACCGGTACCACCCGGCGGGACCCTGACGGCACCGTGGTGATCACCATCCACCGGCGGCCGATCGAGGCCCGGTGCCCGGCCCCGTCGTTGCTGGCCGACCTCGTCTACGGGGCGGTCGTGGAGCAGTGGGCGGCACTGACCGGCGTGGCCCCGGAGTCCGTGGACCCCGACTTCCACTGGTAGGCCGTGCCGGCCCGGCCGGGGGTCAGTACCCGACCCGCACCGGCAGCCCGCCGGACCGCTCGACGCGCGGCGTCACCGGATAGGCCGAGATCCCCTGGGCGGTCCGGACCGAGACCCCGGCGTGGACCTCGCCCTGCACCGTGGCCAGCAGGACACCGGACACGGTGTCGCCCGTGTCCGCCAGTCCCGCGGCCGACACGGTCCGCGTGGTCGCCGGACCGATCCGCCGCACGGTCGGCTCACCGAGACTCCCGTCGGCGAGCACGGGCGTCAGTTCCACCGCACCGCCCTGCTCCGCGTAGAGCGCCAGGGTCGAGGTGGCGGAGGACGGCAGCGCGACGACCCGTTCCACCCCCAGGGGACGGACGGCGGGCACGGAGGACACGTCGATCGGCCCCCCGGCCGTGCCGCTCTGCCCCTGGGCGCTGGCCGTCACGGGCGCGTCCGCACTGACCGCCACGGTGTACGTGCCCGCGTCCAGGCCGGTCAGCGGCACCCGCACCGTGGACCCGGCCCCGACCCGCACCACCCCGCCGCCGGGCAGCTCCGCCGGCCCGTCGGGACCGCTCACGGACACCTCCGCGGTCGCCGCGAGGCTGGGGGCGGCGATCGTCACGGCGGGCCCCACGCCCTCGTAACCGTCCTGGCCGGCGATCCCGCGTACCGTCCGGGGACCCGGCACCGCGACACCGGGCACGACTGTCCGGGGCGCGGGCGCCGCCGTCGGCTGGATCACGTCCACCCCGCCCGGGACGAGGCCGAACAAGCGGTTCTGCTGGATGAAGGCGCCCACGGCCCCGCCCTGGGCACTGACCCGCACGGCTAGGTGCTGCTCGCCGGGGGCCAGGCCGCCCAGCACCAGGGAACGGGTCTGCCCCGGGGCCAGGACGATGCCCGCCGTGCCGGCCGCCTCCACGGGCCCCTCGGCGCCGTACAGGCTCAGGTCGACCGTGCTGGCGCTCGCGGAGGGGTTGGACAGGACGAGGACGGCGGTGGTCCCCACCGTCGTCGCCGCCCCCGTCAGCCAGTGCTCGTGGGCCGGGGGGATGCAGGAGGTGGCGTCCGTGCCGGCCAGGTCCCCGTCCGCGGCGGAGTACGCCGAGACGGTGTCCGCCCCGGCGGGCTGCCCGCCCAGCGGTTCGACCGCGACGGCGGCCGCCTCGCCGTCTGCTCCCCCGAGCGCCTCGACGCTGGCCTCGCGGACCGGGACGCCGTCCGGCCCGGCCGTGGCCGGCTCACCCTGCTGGACCCGCTCGGGCTGGCGCGGGGTGAGCCGCCGGGTCTCCTGGCCGTCCCCGGCACTCGCACCCGGCACCAGGGGACGCAGGGTGCTGCCCGGGAACCGGCCGGCCAGGTTGGACAGCAGGACGGAGGTCAGGCTCGAGTCGGCCGTGGTGGAGACGGGACTGAACTGGGTGTCCGTCCCGTCCCCGGCGCCCCGGGCCAGTCGCGGAGGCGGCGGGCACACGCCCTGCGCGGGGGCCGCGGAGAGCCGGGCGGGCGCTGCCGTCCCGTCGACCGCGGGCGCAACCGGGGCCGCCAGGCTGCCCAGCGCCACCGCGCCGGCCACCAGGAGCACGACGCCCGCCCCGGCCACCCCGGCGGACACCCGCCCCCGCCGGCCCAGTCCGCGTTCGTGCGCGTGCAGGGCGGCCTGGCGCCGCTGGTCTCGCGCGGCGGCGGCCTGCTGTGTCTTGCGCTGTCCCCTGCTCACCGGCTCGTCGTCCGGCCGGTGCAGGTGCTGGAAGGCGTTCATCGCCGGACCGTCCCCTCGCGTGGCCCGCGGTGTCCCCCGCCGGGCCGTTCGCGCGTCCCGGCGTGGGCATCGGCGCGGGCGTCGGTGCGGCGCACCGGGGACGGGATGGCGAGCAGGACGGCGAGCACGAGCAGTGCACCGCCGATCCACCAGGTCCAGCTCCCGCCGGACGGCTCGTGCCACACCTGGAGCCGTCCGCCGCCGGCGGGCAGCTCGAAGGCCTGGGCCCAGTCGCCACCGGTCACGGCCACCGGTTCCAGGGGTGCCCCGTCGAGGGTCGCCCGCCAGCCAGGGTCGGCCCGCTCGGCCAGCACGAGGCGCCGGCCGCCCTCGGCCTCCTCGCCCTCGCGCGCGGCGGTCGCCGTGGCGATCCGGGTGTCCACCCGGTCCCCGTCGCGGGCCACCAGGTGGGTGGTGTTCCCCGCGGCGTCCTCCAGTCGGACGCGCGCCGTGGTGAACCCCATCCGGTCCTGCAGTCCGTGGTCACCGGCCACCGGGATGCCGCCGTCCCGGGACGGGATCACCCGCCACAGCCAGCCGGAGTCGGTCAGGCCCACCGGGGCCAGGCCGGGGACCGCGTCGATGGAGGCCGCGGTGCCGAGCTCCCCGCCGTCCGTGTCCCTCAGCACGACGAAGGCCGCGCCGAAGGACTCCAGCACCGGGCGCGGGTCCGCCGTCGTGCCGGAGACCAGACCGGCCGCCAGGCTGCGCAGGGCCTCGTCCGCGGCGTCCGGCGTCGCGGCCCGGGGGTCCGGGAGCGGGCCGGACAGCGACCGGGCCGCCCACCCGGCGCTGAGCCGGTCCAGGGTGGGCCCGGTGCCCCCGGCGAGGCGGACCTGCAGTTCCTCCGCGCGGCGTTCCAGCACCACGGTGCGGGTGGCCAGCGCACTGGTCCCCTGGTCCGCGGCGGTCGCCGGGACCAGCCGGACGGGACTGGCCACCACGGCGGACCCGGTCCCCAGGGTGGACAGCTCCGGATCCGGCTCGCCGTCGCCCGAGCGCAGCTCCAGTGACTCGGTGCCGGCCGCCTGGAGGGCCTCGGCCGGGACGGCGCGCGGGATGACCCAGAGCCCGGCCGTGAGCAGGACGGAACCGGCCGCGGCGGTGGCGAGCACGGCGGCGCAGGTGCGGCGGGCCGCGCCCGGGGCCCCGAGGACGGTGGAGCCCGCGACCGCCGCGAGCAAGACCCCGAGCACGGCGGTCGAGGTGAAGGGGCCGGTGAACACGGTGACCAGCCGGCCGTCGGTTCCCAGGGAGACGGCGACCAGGGGGGCCACCGAACCGGCCACGACGGCGAGCACGGTGAGGAGCGCCGCGGCGCGGGCGACCTGTCCGGCCCGGCCGCGACGGGCTGCGCCGACCACGGCCAGCACGAGCACCGGGAGGCCGATCACGAGTGCGGCGGTCAGCGCCCAGGGGAAGCCGGGGATCCAGGCGTCGAGCCAGGGCAGGGCCCGCAGCCCGGAGTCCGGGGCGAAGGCCTCCGGGAAACCGAGGAGCTGCTGCCAGGCCGGGGCCGGGTCTGACGCCTGGGGGACGCCGGGATCACCCAGGACGGCCCGTAGGTCCGTCCAGTGGGTCACCAGGGCGGGCAGGAACAGGGCCAGCGCCGGAGCCGGGGTCCACCACAGCGTCCGGCCAGGCCGGCGCAGCACGGCGGCCAGCGCCAGT
Source organism: Citricoccus sp. (assembly GCF_035445025.1). Lineage (NCBI taxonomy): Bacteria > Bacillati > Actinomycetota > Actinomycetes > Micrococcales > Micrococcaceae > Citricoccus > Citricoccus sp. The sequence goes on from NZ_DAOMPX010000002.1 coordinate 120,552, forward strand.
ACGGCCCCGGAGAGGACCGGCAGCAGCGCGGGGGACGCCGCACCGATGACGGCCAGCAGCAGCGCGGTCCAGCCGGAGGCGGTCCAGGAGACCACGCCGCGGTGTCCCGGCCGGATCAGGACGTCGGCCGGGACACCGTCCGTGTCCGGACGGTGGGTGGCGGCGGAGCCGGTGGCCCGGAGCACGGCCAGGGCCAGCCACGGCAGCGCCAGGTGCACCAGCAGGGCCCCCGGCCTGCCCTGGCCCGAGGCCGTCAGCAGTGCCGGTGAGAGTCCCCACAGCAGGGCGGCCAGCAGGCGGGCGGCCCGGCCACGGTCCACGGCGCCGGCCGCTGCCCAGGCACCGAGGGCCGCCAGCGGCATGGCCAGGATCGTCAGCCAGACCAGGACCGCCGAACCGTGACCGGTCGCCCCGAGCACGGCCAGGACCAGGCCGAAGGGGCCGGGCTGCACGGAGGCCCCGGCCCCGGCAGCGGACCAGTCGGCGGTGGCGTGGTGCCACACGTCGGCCGGCGCCCCGGACAGGGGCAGCAGGGAGCCCCCGGACAGGGCCTCGGCACCCAGGAGGTGGCGCAGGCCGAAGAGGCTCAGTCCCCCGAGCAGCAACAGGGCGAACACCAGGCCCGTTCCCACCCAGGCACGTTCGGGGGTCGCCAGGGCGGTGAAGTCGTCGTGGTCGCCGGTCGCCTCGGTCCCGGTGCCGGTGGACCCGGTGCCGTCCCCGATGACCTCGTCGGGCGCCTCGAGGTCGACGAGGCTGCGCCGGTAGGAGCGGACCTCGTGTCGGTCGGCCCGCAACGGGTCGACGACGGACCGCGGCGCCCGCCGGGTACGCCGGGCCTGTCGCCTGGACCGGGCCAGCGAGCCCGGGCGGACGAGGGTGCGCACGGTCCCGTTCAGGTGGGCGGCACCCCGGCCGGGCTCCTTGGCGAGCAGGGCGGCGAGGAATCCGCCGAGTCCGGCGAGCAGTCCCCCCACCCAGAGGAACGGCAGGGCCAGCGGCCGGGCGTGCTTGAGGCGCAGCCAGAGCGAGGACTCCCGCACGGCGGCCGTGCCGGCGGACAGGCCCTCTCCCGCGCCGTCGTGGCCGACCACGGCCTCGGGAACGACCACGACCCGGTGCCCGGCGAGACGGGCGCGCCAGCAGAGGTCGACGGCGGCCGCGGGGGCCGGCCCCTCGGGGTCCAGCCCGCCCAGTGCGGTCCACACGTCCGCGCGGACCAGCAGTCCCGGGGCGGAGACCGCGAAGACGTCGGTGCGCCCGTCGTACTGGCCCTGGTCCAGCTCGCCGGGCTCGATCAGGCTGACCGGCTCGCCGGCGCCGGTGACCGCCAGGCCGACGTCGAGCAGGTGGCGGGGCCGGCCCGGCTCGACCTGCTTGCACCCGGCGATCGCCACGGAGGGGGAGGTCTCCACGGCCGTCAGCAGCCGGCGCAGGGCGTCGGGGGCGGCCCGGGCGTCGTCGTGCAGCCACCACAGCCAGTGCTCGGCGCCGCCGGGCCCGGCGTCCCCCGGGGAGCCGGGGAGCGCGAGCCGGTCGGCGAGCCGGGTGACGGGTGACTGGATGAACCGGACGGCCCGGCCGGCGTCGTCGGCCATGCGGGAGAGCGCCTCCCTCAGGTCGTCGTCCGCCTCGCGCGCGAGGACGACGACGATGCCGTCCGGGGCGCGGTCCTGGTCCAGCAGGGAGCGGACGGCGTCCGCGGCCAGGTCCGGCCGGCGGTCGACGACCACCGCGGCGGTGACGTACGGGTCGGTGCGCTCACCCCCGGCGACGTGGGCCGGGAGGGTGGCAGGAGAGGGGATCAGACCGACCGCTTCCGCAGGCGTCGCCTCTCCCGCTCCGAGAGTCCGCCCCAGATGCCGAAGCGCTCGTCGTTGCCCAGGGCGTACTCCAGGCACTCGCTGCGCACGGTGCAGGCGCTGCAGACCTTCTTGGCGTCCCGCGTGGAGCCGCCCTTCTCGGGGAAGAAGGCCTCGGGGTCGGTCTGCGCGCACAGGGCGTCCACCTGCCAGGCCAGCTCGCCGTCGACGTCCCGGGGGTCGGCGAAGCCGGGCAGGCCCAGCCAGGCCACCGGACGGTCCGCCCCCGCGCTGCCCGGGGTCCGGTCGGCGCGCTCCGGCGCCGGGCCTCCGGGATGCAGGGCCGTGACGGTGGCGTGCCCCTGCCCGGCGTCCGGGTCCTCGGTCCCGTCGTGCTCGGCCAGGAAGGCCGTGGCCTGGTCCTCGAGGGACTGATCCTCCTGCAGCCGGCGTGCGGCGTCCGGGTCCGCCGGGTCCAGGAACCAGTCGGCGGGGACTGCCCGTCCGGGGTGCGTGCCCTCCAGTGCCCTGACACTGCCGTTCTGCTGGATCCTCTGGACCTGCTGGGCATTCTCCATGCGATTCCTCCCCGTTCTCACGCTGCTGGCCTCCGAACCGGGATCTCCGGCGCTGGTGGCGTGGGCACGGGCTCGGGGCGCGCCAACCGACCACCTCCTCCGCGGGAACCGGGGCACACGCCCGACCCATCCCACGCGGGATGTGGCCCGAACACAACGGAGGTCAGTGGTGAGCGGTGGGAAGCGCCGGGGTCACCGTGACCGTTCTGCAGTGAATTACATCCGTGTAACTCGCCGTTCGTCAAACCGGGACGAGACAATGTCAGAGAGCGGACGGCGCAGGCTGTACCGACACGCCGCCGCTGCCACCGGCCCGACCGGCGTGTCGTCTCGAGCCGTCCGGACCACTCTAGGGTGGGCGGGGCGGGAACGCGCAGACGGGCCCCTGACGTGAGAGGACATCGCACCATGGTCAACCTGGGAACACCTGACCGCACCGGCCGCGGACCGGCCGACTGGTTCGAGGCGGTGGCCGCCTCGCCCCGGCCCGCCGTGGTGGACTACGCCGCGGGTGAGGACCGGGTGGAGCTGTCCGGGCGGGTGCTGGCGAACTGGGCGGCCAAGACCGCGAACCTGCTCGACGCCGAGGGGCTGGGGACCGGGTCGACGGTCGCCGTGGACCTGCCGGTCGGCTGGCAGCCGCTGGCCCTGCTGCTGGGTACGGCGCGGGCCGGCGTGGACGTGGTGTTCACCGCCGGCGACTCCGCGACGGACGCCGACCTGGTGGTCACCGACGCCCCCTCGGCCTGGGCCGGCTCCCCGGCCGAGCTCTGGGCGGTGGCCCCGGGGGACGACGGGTTGCCGGACCACGCGCTGGACTTCACCGCCGAGGTGCGCGTGCAGGGCGATCGCTGCCCCCTGCCGGTGCCGTCCGGCGACCTGGCCGCACAGGCCCGGGACTGGGCCGACGCCCCTGGCCTCACGGGAACGGACGAGACGGACGGCACCGGCCGGCCGGCCCGGGACGCGGACCCCTCCGTGCGCTGGCTCCGGCGGGACCGGGGGCTCGTGGTGGCGGCGAGTGGCCGACGCCTGCACCGTGGCCTGGCGGGCGCCGTCCTGCAGGCCTGGGCCGCGGGCCTGCCGGTGGTGCTGGTGCCCACCGGTCACGCCGGCGACGACGCCTCGGCCGGCATCATCGCGGCCGAGCGGCTGGGCGACGTGGTGGACGTGGTGGAGGGGCCGGAGGGGCAGGCACCGGGCTGAGGCCGGAGCGGGCCCCGTGGGCCCGGCCCGCGCGCACGGCGGGGCGGTCAGTCGACCGCGTCGGTGCGTCCGGGAGCCGCGGTCCCGGTGGCCGGGGGGCCGGCCTCGGCGGGGGTGCGTGCCGAGGCCGGCGGCGCGGCGTCCTCGGAGTCCCGCCCGGTGCGGTGCCTGGCCGGGGTGTCCTGGGTGTGGATGACGGGCACCTGCCCCGTGAGCCGCTCGCGGTCGTGGGCGAACTGCGGGTCCGCGTCCAGCTCCTCGGTGAAGACCCAGAACCGGTAGGCGAAGAACCGGAAGATGGTCCCGAGGATCAGGCCGACCACGCTGCCGGCGATGAAGATCCCGGTGGTGGAGGTGACGCCCAGCCAGTACTGCGCCACGAAGACGCAGGCGGCGGCGATCCCCATGCCGATCACGTTCATGATGGCGAACAGCACGAACTCGCGCATCACGTTGCTCTGCCGGCGGTGCCGGAAGGTCCAGAAGCGGTTCGCCGCGTAGGAGAAGACCGTGGCCACCACGCTGGCCACGACCTTGGACTTGACGTTGCTGCCCTCCATCGGGCCGGCCATCAGCCAGAGGAAGACCACGGAGTCCACCACGAAGGCAGCGGCTCCGACGGCCCCGAACTTGGCGACCTCCCGCCACAGCATGGCGACCAGGGCCACGAGACGTTGCCACAGGTTGCTGAACATGGGCGTGGGCAGACTCCTTCGGTGGGTGAGGCCGGACGGGTCCTGGGCAGGACGGTCGCGGCTCCGCCGGACGGGGCAGGACGCGGCCCGCCGGAAATGTACCTGCCGAGTGTAGAACGCTTTCCTGCCGGTTTCCTGACAAGTCCGGCAACCGGACGGTTCCGTCGACGAGGCCCGGGCCGCGGTGGGTACCCTTGGTCCGTGAGTTTTCCTGTGATCGGTGTTGTGGGCGGCGGACAGCTGGCCCGGATGATGGCTCCTGCCGCCACGGCCCTGGGCGTTCGCCTGAGGGTCCTGGCCGAGGGGGGCGACGTCTCGGCCACGACCGCCGCGGAGTGCGTCGTGGGCGACTACCGCGACCTGGAGACGTTGCGTGACTTCGCCGCCTCCGTGGACGTGGTGACGTTCGACCACGAGCACGTGCCGGCCGAGCACCTCAGGGCGCTGGAGGCCGCCGGGGTGAACCTGCAACCGGGTCCGGACGCCCTGCAGCACGCCCAGGACAAGCTGCTGATGCGGCAGGCCTGCGACCGGCTCGGGCTGCCCAACCCGGCCTGGGCAGCGGTGACCACCGTCGACGAGCTCATCGGGTTCGCGCGCCGTGTCGAGTTCCCGGTGGTGCTCAAGACCCCGCGGGGCGGGTACGACGGCAAGGGCGTGCGCGTCGTGGCCTCCGTCGAGGACGCCGAGGACTGCCGTGACTGGTTCGGGCTCGGCTTCGAGGCCCTGCTCGTCGAGGACCTGGTGGAGTTCTCCCGGGAGCTCTCGGCACAGGTCGCCCGCACGCCCTCGGGGACCACGGCGTCCTATCCCGTCGTGGAGTCCATCCAGACCGACGGGATCTGCGACGTCGTCACCGCACCGGCACCGGGGATCGACCCCCGCACCGCCCAGGCCGCCGAGGAGGCCGCAGTCACCCTGGCCGAGGGGCTCGGCGTGACCGGCATGCTGGCGGTCGAGCTGTTCGAGACCCCGGGGATCGGTCCGGGATTCATGGTCAACGAGCTGGCGATGCGCCCGCACAACTCCGGCCACTGGACCATGGACGGCGCCGTCACCGGCCAGTTCGAACAGCACGTCCGGGCGGTGCTGGACCTGCCCCTGGGCGCCACGGACACCCTCGGGGCCTACACCGTGATGAAGAACTACCTCGGCGGCGCCAACGAGGACCTGTACTCGGCCTTCCCCGCCGCCATGGCCGCCCACCCGGAGGCGAAGATCCATGCCTACGGCAAGTCCGTCCGCCCGGGCCGCAAGATCGGGCACGTGAACGTCGTCGCCCCCCTGGCGGAGGACCTCGCTGCGGCCCGAGAGGCCGCGGAGAGCGCCGCCGCGATCATCCGCGACGGCCACCGCGCCCAGAACGAGCCGCGCACCGCGGCCGCCGACGACCTCCAGGAGCAGTCATGACCGGCACCCCGCACACCCCGTCCCCGGCCCGGGTGGCCGTGGTCATGGGATCGGACTCGGACTGGCCGGTCATGCAGGCCGCCGCCGAGGCCCTGGAGGAATTCGGCATCCCCTACGAGGCCGACGTCGTCTCCGCCCACCGCATGCCGCACGAGATGGTGGCCTTCGGGACCGCGGCCCACGAGCGCGGGATCCGGGTGGTCATCGCCGGCGCGGGCGGCGCCGCCCACCTTCCCGGGATGATCGCCTCCACCACGCCGCTGCCGGTCATCGGCGTCCCGGTGCCGCTGAAGACGCTGGACGGGATGGACTCGCTGCTGTCCATCGTGCAGATGCCCGCCGGGGTCCCGGTGGCCACCGTGTCCATCGGCGGTGCCCGGAACGCCGGGCTGCTGGCCGCCCGCATCCTCGCCGCCGGCACGGACGAGGAGGCGGTCCGGCTGCGCGGGCAGTTGATCCGTTTCGCGGACGAGCTCAGGGAGACCGCCACCGCCAAGGGTGGCCGGCTCCGTGAGTCGCTGGCCGGCCGGCCGGGTTACCACCAGCCCGCCTCGCCCGCCGACCGCTCATGACCCGGCCGGCAGGCACGGGACACCCGGACCGGGCAGTGAAGGTCACCGGGCCATGACCTCCCACACGCAGCCCCAGGGCACCACCCGCGCGGCGGCCGGCGGTGGGGATCCCGTCCGCGCCCCGGAGACCGGCACGGTCCCGCAGCGCACCAAGCGGGCCTGGATCCTGCTGGCCCTGACGCTGTTCGTGCCCGGCGGCGCCCAGGTGGTGGCCGGCGACCGGCGTCTCGGCCGGGCCGCGCTGCGGGTGACCCTGACGGTGTGGGCGCTGGCCGTCGTCGCGCTGGTGCTGTTCTTCGTCAACCGGGACCTGCTGATCCGGATCGGTGCCAACACCTGGGTCCTGCTGGGGTGCATCGTGGCGCTGGCCGGTCTGGCCATCGGCTGGGCGGTGCTCTGGGTGGACACGTTCCGGCTGCTCCGGCTCCGGCTCGTGGCCCCGGGCATGCGGCCGCTCATCGCGTTCGCCTCGGTCCTGCTGCTGCTGGTGACCTCCGGGGCCCTGGGCTACGGCGCGTGGGCGGTGAACGCCGGGCGCAGCACCCTCACCTCGATCTTCCCGCCCGGACAGGCCATCGAGCCGGTGGACGGGCGCTACAACGTCCTGCTGATGGGCGGGGACGCGGGTGAGGGACGGATCGGCCTGCGGCCCGACTCCATCCACGTCGCCTCCGTGAACGCCGAGACCGGCCGGACGATCATCTTCTCCATCCCCCGCAACTTCCAGAACGCCCGGTTCACCGAGGACTCCCCGCTCTGGTCCGCCTACCCGGAGGGCTTCTCCTGTGGGGACGAGTGCATCCTCAACGCTCTCTACGTGGACGTGATGCAGAGCCACCAGGACCTGTACCCGGGCGCGCAGGACCCGGGCGCCGAGGCCATGAAGGACGCCGCCGGGGGCATCCTGGGGCTCGAGGTCCAGGCCTACGCCATGGTGGACATGGCCGGCTTCGCCCAGCTGATCGACGCCATGGGCGGGGTCACGGTGACCTCCGGCGGCTGGACCACCTACCGCGGGCACCGTCCGGACGGGCAGTGGGGCAACGCCTGGTGGGGGCCGGGGACCTACACCTTCAACGGCGAGCAGGCCCTGGCGTTCGCCCGCTCCCGGCACTTCTCCACCGACTACTCCCGGATCCGCCGCCAGCAGTGCATCCAGTCGGCCATGCTGGCCCAGTTCAATCCGCAGACCCTGATCCCGCGCTTCCAGGGCATCCTGGAGGCCGGTGAGCAGATCGTGGAGACCGACCTGCCGGGCCAGCAGCTGGGTACCTTCGTGTCCCTCGCCTCGAGCGGCCGGTCCCAGTCCACGGGCCGGCTGACCATCGGCGCCCCGGACTTCGGGGACCAGGGCGACCGGTTCACCACCTTCCCCGACTTCGACCTGATCCACCAGCGCGTGGGGGAGATGCTCTCCGAGGACGGGACGCCGCAGGCCGCCGGCGCAGTGCCCGCCCCGTTCCTGTTCGTGGACGCCGCCGCCGGGATCCTGACGGCCGGCACGGGCAACATCGACTCGCAGGGCGCGGACAGCGACAACCCCGAGGACTGGCCCGCCCCGCCGCCGCAGCCCGACGGCGACCCGATCACCGAGGACTGGCTGATGTACCTCGAGGACACCGGGCAGACCGGCCTGCTGGAGGAGGCGGCGAAGACCAACCACCTCTGCGTGGCCGGCCGCGGCTAGCCGGCCCGTGCACTGCGGCGCCGGTCAGGCCTCGGCGGTGGCGAGCCGGTGCCTGCGGGTCACGTCGGAGACGATGTGCTCGGCGATCGCCAGGGACGAGGTGGCCCCGGGAGAGGGGGCGTTGCGCACGAGGGTGGTCCGGCCGATGCCCTCGATGACGAAGTCGTCGACCAGGGTGCCGTCCCGGTCCATCGCCTGGGCACGGATGCCGCGGGGCACCGGCGTGGACACTGCACCCGCCAGGGACGGCACGTACCGGACCGCTCCGGCGAGGAACCTGGTCCGGGAGGCCACCGCGCCCAGTTCCCGGACGGCCGCCCGGACGTTGCGGCCGGCGAACCTCCAGAATCCGGGGGTGGTGGCCACGTCCAGGGTGTCCCGCAGGCCCACGCGGTGTCCGGAGTAGTTCTCGCGCCCGAGGGACAGGAAGGCATTGGGCCCGACGAGCATCTCGCCGTCCACGCGCTTGGTCAGGTGGACCCCCAGGAACGGATAGGCCGGATCAGGCACGGGGTAGACCAACCCGTTGAGCACGGTGCGGTGTTCCGCGGCCAGCCGGGAGTACTGGCCGAAGAACGGGACGATCCTCGGATAGGCGGAACCACCGGCCAGGGCGGCGATCCGGTCCGACTGGAGTCCCGCACAGGCGATGACGATGTCGAAGCACCTGCTGCCCTCCGGCGTGGTGACCACGCAGCGGTCCTCGAGGTTGGCCAGCCCGGTGACCTCCGCTCCCAGGCGGACCGCTCCCCCGGCCGCGCGCACGTCCTCGAGGAGGGCCCGCGTCACGGCCGCGTAGTCGGTGATGGCCGTCTGCGGCGAGTGCAGGGCCAGGCGCCCGACGGCGTGGGGCTCGATCTCACGGATCCCGTCCGGCCCGACCAGCTGGACGCCCGGCACGCCGTTGGCGACCGCCCTGCCGTGGATGGCGCGCAACCGCTCCCCCTCGTCCTCGCGCAACGCCACGACGAGCTTCCCGCACTCCTCGTACGGCAGTCCCCGCTCCCGGGCGTAGTCACGGAGCAGGGTCGTCCCCCGGCGGCACAACCGGGCCTTGAGGCTTCCGGGCTGGTAGTAGAGACCGGCGTGGACCACCCCGGAGTTGTGGCCGGTCTGGTGCGCGGCCGCCTGGCCCTCCTTGTCGAGGACGGTCACGGAGTCGTCCGGGAACCGCCGAGTCAGCTCCCGGGCGACGGCGGCACCGATGATGCCGGCACCGATGACGGCGAAGGTGGTCATGGACGAAGGATATCCAGCGCCCCCACCGGGGGCGTCCCGGTGAACGGAGCGTGTCCGGTGGATAGGCTGGCACCATGTTCCTGCTGCGCAATGCCATCCGTGACTATGCCTGGGGCTCCGCGACCCTGTTGGCCGAGCTGCAGGGACGCACCCCCTCGGGCCGTCCGGAGGCCGAGCTGTGGATGGGCGCCCACCCCGGGGCCCCCTCCGGCGCCGTGCCCGCCGCGGACCCCTCGGCCACGCCGGTCCCCCTGGACGAGTTGATCGCCCGCGACCCGCAGGCCCTGCTCGGGCACGCCGCCCGGTTCGGCCGGCTGCCCTACCTGGTGAAGCTGCTCGCGGCCGGCCGGCCGCTGTCCATCCAGGCCCATCCCACCCTGGACCAGGCCCGCGCCGGGTTCGCCGCCGAACAGGCCGCCGGGATCCCGATCACCGCGGCGCACCGCAACTACCGCGATGACAACCACAAGCCCGAGATGGTGCTCGCGCTGACCCCGTTCACCGCCCTGTGCGGCTTCCGCTCCCCCGAGGACGCCGCGCGGTCCTTCGACCGGCTCGCCGGGGCCCTGGCCGAGCACTTCGAGGGCGCCGACGCCGGCCCCGGCACCGCGGCCGCGGCCCTGGCCGCCACGCTGCGCGCCGGTGACCTGGAGGCGGCGTTCTCCACCCTGCTGGACCCCGAGGGCGGCTGGACCGCCGGCGCCTGGGTCCAGGACGTCGTCGCCGCCCTGCGCCGGGCCCCGCGCGTGCTGGAGGAGGACCTGAACCTGTCCACCGCCGTCGGGATCTGCGAGCACTACCCCGGCGATGCCGGGGTGATGGTCTCCGTGCTGCTGAACCGGGTGGACCTGGCCCCGGGACAGGCCATCCACCTGCCGGCCGGCAACGTGCACGCCTACCTGCACGGGCTCGGCGTGGAGGTGATGGCGGCCTCGGACAACGTGCTGCGCGGCGGACTGACGCCCAAGCACGTGGACGTGGACGAACTGCGCCGGGTGGTGCGCTTCGAGGCGCTGCCGGTGCCCTACTGCACCCCGCACGCCGACGGCGCCGGCCGCCTGGTCTTCCGCCCGCCCTTCGAGGAGTTCCGGCTCGAGCGCCTGGACCTGCCCGCGGCCACCGGAGCGACCCTGACCGCCAACGGACCGGTCATCGCGGTCTGCACGGCCGGGACGGTACGCATCGACTCCGGTCACGACAGCGCCGTGCTCACTCCCGGGCAGTCCGTGTTCCTCGGCGCGGCCGAGGACCCGGCCGTGGTGCGGCCCGGCGACCGGGACGCCGCCCAGGACGGGACCGGGGACGGGACCGGGGCCGGGACAGGAACCAGGACGGCGGACGGGGCGGCGGCCACACCGGGGACCCTGTTCGCGGTCACCCTCCCCTAGGCGCGCCGACCGCTGCCTCGGCCCGCCGGCCGGACCGGCCCCGAGACGACGACCGGCGGCCGGATCCGTCCCCCGGACACGGGGCTGCCCGTCCAGGACGGGGCGAATCCGACCGCCGGTCGAGCGGGAGGGTCAGCGCCGGGACGGGGAGACCTCCGTGTCGATCCACTTCTCCCACTTGCGGGCCTGGTGCTCGGCCTCCACGATGCGCACGGTGCCGGACTTCGAGCGCATGACCATGGACTGCGTCACCACGCGGTCGTTGTAGTAGCGCACCCCGCGCAGCAGGTCGCCGTCGGTGATGCCGGTCGCGGCGAAGTAGCAGTTGTCCGACTTCACCAGGTCGTCCGTGGTGAGCACGGCGTCGAGGTCGTGCCCGGCGTCGATGGCCTTCTGGCGCTCCTCGTCGTCCTTCGGGGCCAGCCGGCCCTGGATGACCCCGCCGACGGCCTTGATGGCGCACGCGGTGATGATGCCCTCCGGGGTGCCGCCGATGCCCAGCAGCATGTCCACGTCGGTGCCGTGGCGGGCCGCGGCGATGCCGCCGGCCACGTCCCCGTCCATGATGAACTTCACGCGGGCCCCGGCGGCGCGGATCTCCTCGACGAGCTTCTCGTGGCGCGGGCGCTCCAGCACGCACACGTTGAGCTGGCTGACGGGCTTGTTCAGGGCCTTGGACACCAGGTGGATGTTCTGCTTGATGGGCAGGCGCAGGTCGACGAAGTCGGCGGCCTCGGGGCCCACGACCATCTTGTCCATGTAGAACACCGCGGACGGGTCGAACATCGCACCGCGCTCGGCGACGGCGAACACGGACAGCGCGTTCGGGTAGCCCAGGGCGGTCAGGCGGGTGCCGTCGATGGGGTCCACGGCGACGTCGACCTCGGGGCCGGTGCCGTCACCGACATGCTCGCCGTTGAAGAGCATGGGCGCCTCGTCCTTCTCGCCCTCGCCGATGACGACCACGCCGTTCATCCGGACCGTGTCCATGAAGGCGCGCATGGCGTCCACGGCGGCGCCGTCGGCGGTGTTCTTGTCCCCGTAGCCGACCCAGTGGCCGGCGGCGATGGCTGCCGCCTCGGTGACCCGCACCAGCTCGAGCGCGAGGTTGCGGTCCGGCTCCGTCCCGGACACCGCCAGGTTGCGGTTCAGCATGTTGTAGTCAGCGTGCTGTTCTGCCGGCTTCTGGGCCGTGACCCTCTGGGCCGGAACCTCGTTGTTCGCGGACTGGTCAGTGCTCACCGTGTGTCTCCGTCTGCAGGGTACGTCTTGCGGACTCATCCTAGTGTCCGGCGCGGTGGCAGAATGGACCGGTGACCTCCCCCGAGCCAGAGACCGCCGCCGCCAAGCCCCGCCTGACCCAGAAGCAGGTGAAGCGGGCCGGCCAGTCCGCCCGTGCCATGGTGATCAGCGTGCTGGCCACGCTGGGCATCGCGTTGCTGGTGGTGCTGCTCAATCCCGGGTCCACGGAGCAGACGTACGACCGGGACGTCGATGTCCGGGCCGCCGCCGAACAGGCCACGGCGACCGCCGGCTTCACCGCCGCCGCGCCGGGCCTGCCCGAGGGGTGGACGGCCAATTTCGCCCGCTGGAACGGTGCCGGCGCCGACCGGGTGGAGTTCTGGGAGGCCGGTTACCTCACGCCGGAGGAGGAGTTCGCCGGGTTCAAGCAGACGGCCCAGGCGAACCCCACCTGGGTCTCCCAGCAGATCCGCAACGCACCGCTGACCGGCTCGCGCACCGTGGACGGCACCTCGTGGGACCTGCACGAGCCCGCGGACGGGGACGCGTACCTGGTGACCGAGCTGGACGGCACCACGATCATCGTCACGGGTTCGGGTGAGCTGTCCGACATGGATACGCTGGCCGGAGCCATCCAGCAGTACCTCGAGGAGGACGCAGCATGACACTGACCCCCACCCGCGCCTATGAACTGATGCGCGAGGGCAACGAGCGTTTCGTCTCCGGCACGTCCCGGCACCCGAACCAGGACGCGGCCCGCCGAACCTCCCTGGCGAGCGGGCAGGACCCGATCGCCGTGCTCTTCGGCTGCTCCGACTCCCGGCTGGCCGCGGAGATCATCTTCGACCTGGGCCTGGGCGACCTGTTCGTCATCCGCACCGCGGGGCAGGTGATCGACGACGCCGTGCTGGGCTCCCTGGAGTTCAGCATCGACGAGCTCAACACCCCCCTGATCGTGGTCCTGGGCCATGACAGCTGCGGCGCCGTCACCGCCGCCGTCGACTCCTACACCAGCGGCGAGATGCCCGCCGGGTTCCAGCGCTCCCTCGTGGAGCGCATCATGCCCTCCGTCTTCGCCGCCCGCCGCCAGGGGGTCGAGGACGTGAACGGCACCGTGGCCGAGCACACCGTGCAGACCTGCCAGCGGCTGGTGGAGTCCTCGATGTCCGTGGCCCGGGCCGTGGAGCAGGGCCGCACCGCGATCGTGGGCCTGACCTACTCCCTGGCCGAGGGCACCGCCAACGAGGTCAAGGTCATCGGCGACCTCGAGCCCGCCGAGGGCGCCGCCGCCGGCTGAGCCCGTCCCCCCGGGCCGCGGCCCGGGGGCCTCAACCGCGGATGAGGTGCAGCGAACGGGCCACGGTCACCGCCTCGGTGCGGTTGCCGACCCCGAGCTTCTGGAACACGTGGTTCAGATGGGTCTTCACGGTGGCCTGGGAGATGAACAGCCCGGCCGCGATCTCCCGGTTCGTCCGTCCCCGCGCCAGCTGCTCGAGGATGTCGATCTCCCGGGGGCTCAACGACGGCCCGGCTCCCGGTCCCGCGCCCAGTGCCCGCCGGGCCAGTCCCGCCGGCAGGGTCCAGGTCCCGGCCGCGGCGTTCCCGACCGCGTCCCGCAGCTCCTGCGCGGAGGCGTCCTTGAGCAGGTAGCCGGCCGCCCCGGCCGCCAGCGCCGCCTGGACGTCGGACACCGCACCGTAGGTGGAGACGATCAGCACCGGCACCTCCGGGTGGTCGCCGCCGAGCCGCCGGGTCGCCTCGATCCCGGAGGGCCCCTCCCCCAGCTCGATGTCCATCACCACGACGTCCGGCCCCTCCCCGCGGGCCCGCAGCCGGTCCACCAGGTCCCGGGCCTGGCGGGCGGTGGCTGCCTCGGCCACCACCTGCAGGGTCCCGCCCGCCTCCAGGACCGCGCGCAGGCCCGCCCGCACCACGGGGTGGTCGTCCACGAGCAGCACCCGCACCGGCTCCCCGGACCGCGGGCCCGCCTGCCGCTCCCCGCTCATTCCCCCTCCTCGCCGTGATCGCGTCCGCCCCGGACCCGGTCGCCACCCCGCGTCGGCCGCGGCGGCAGCGGCAGGGCCAGCGCCACCACCGTGCCCCGGCCCGCGACCGCGCCCCCGGGGCCCTCGTCGGCGTCCTCCACCGTGAGGGTCCCGCCAAGTCCCTCCGCCCGCTCCCGCATCGTCCGGATACCGAAGCCCTCGGCGTTCCCGCCCCGGCCGCGGCCGTCGTCGTGGACGTCCAGGGTCACCAGGCGCGGATGGACCGCCAGGGTGACCACGCAGTGCGCCGCTCCCGAGTGCAGCAGGACGTTGGACAGTGCGGACTGGGCCACCCGGAGGACGGTGGTGGCGACGTCCCCGCCCAGCGCGGCGCCGTCCTCGGGACCGCGGAAGGTCACGGTGAGCCCAGAACCGGCCGCCCGGGCCGTTCCCTGGACGGCCCGGCAGGCGTCCGCGAGCACCGTCGCGAGGTCGTCGCCGGCCCCGCGCTGCTCCACCAGGGCGCGGACCTGGACGAGGTTCTCGGCCGCTGACCGCTCGATCTGGCGCAACCGCCCGGAGAGCGGTCCACCGGGGTCCCGGTCGAGGGCGGCGCGGGAGAGCAGCACCACGGAGGCCAGTCCCTGGGCCAGGGTGTCGTGCAGGTCCCGGGCCCAGCGTTCCCGTTCGGCGAGCGCCCCGGCCTGGCGCTCGGAGGCGGCCAACCGGTCCTGGGCGGCGCGCAGTTCCACGCTCGTGCGGCGCTGGATCCGGGCCTCCTCCAGGAACAGGGCGTAGGCGGCGGACATCACCACGGCCACCACGGCACCGAGGACCGGCCCCACGACCGACCCGACGTCGAGGGTCCCGCGATGGGCCAGGAACCCCGCCAGCACGCTCCCCGTCAGCAGCAGCACCAGCACGAGCGCACCGGGCCGCGAGCGACGGCCGACCAGGTGCAGGTGCAGGAAGAACAGCGGGAACACCAGCCAGGCGAAGTCCACGTGCACCGCCAGCAGCGCCCACCAGGCCACGGTGACCAGGAGCAGCCACGTCGCACGGCCGCGCCCCGCGATCCCGCCGTCCGCCGCCTCCCAGTCGGCCCGGGCCGCGCGTCGTTTCTCCACGATCGTGCCGGCCAGGTAGACCGCCGCGAACAGTGCGGCCAGCAGCACGGTCAGCCACGCGGCGCCGTGGTCCCCGGTCCGGAGGGCGGGTGCGAGTGACCGGATGAGCCCGATCAGCAGCAGCACGGCCACGGACACGTGCAGCACCACCCGCATGGTGCGCAGCAGCACGGGAATGCGCGTGCCGGCCGGCGGGGCGTCAGCGTCGGTGTCCACCCGAGCAGGCTAGCCCGGGCCCGGGCGGTCCCGGGTGCCCGGACTCAACCGAAGGGTTGACCCCGGACCGCCCGGACGGTCGATGTGCCGGGCCCGGTGCCGCGGAAGGCTGGGACCAGTCCCGGCCGGTCGGCGGCCGGACCCGGTCCGTCCGACCCGTCAAGGAGTGCCTCCGTGTCCGTCACGTCCCCGCTGTTCCTGTCCCTGCGCGATGTCCGGTTCTGCGCCGGACGGTTCTCCCTGATGGGCGCGGTGGTCGCCCTGATCACCCTGCTGCTGGTGTTCCTCACCGCGCTGACCAACGGCCTGGCCCACCAGAACGTCTCCGCCGTGCTGGCCTGGGACGAGGCCGGGACGACGGCGGCCGGTGCGGAGCCGGTGGAGGTCACGGTGGTCTTCGGCGCCGCCCACGCCGCGAGCGCGGACGACGTGGAGACCAGCTTCACCGCCTCGACCGTGGACGCGGGCCAGCTGGCCGCGTGGCGGGACGATGACCGGGTGCGGTGGGCGGAGCCGGTCGGGATCGGCCAGGCCCGGGCCGACTCCGGAACCGCCGTGACGTCCGTGACTCTGGTGGGCCTGGAACCGGGCTCCCGGCTCGCCCCGGGGGAGCTCGGCGGCGGGGCCCGGATCAGCGCGAGCGCGGCCGGGCAGCTCGGCGTCGGCCCCGGTGACGGGATCTCCGTCAACGGCCGGGAGGTTCCCGTCGCCGAGGTCACCGAGGACCAGTGGTACTCGCACACGCCCGTCGTCTGGCTGCCCCTGACGACCTGGTCCTCACTCACCCACGCCGGGCAGGGAGCGGCCACCGTCCTGGTCGCCGGGACCGATGCGGACGCCGGCCAAGCACCGGTGGCGGCCGAGCGGACCGCCACGGTGGCCACGGACCTCAGGGAGTCACTCTCGGCCCTGCCGTCCTACTCCTCGGAGAACGGGTCCCTGGTGATGATGCAGGCCTTCCTCTACGGGATCTCCGCCCTGGTGATCGCCGCCTTCATGGCCGTGTTCACCCTGCAGCGCACGCGGGACATCGCGGTGCTCAAGGCCCTCGGCGCCACCACGGGATGGGTGGTCCGCGACGCCCTCGCCCAGGCGTCGGTCGTCCTGCTCTGCGGCGCCTCCGCCGGGGCCGTGCTGGGTGTCGCCGGCCTCCTGCTGGCCGGACAGGCCGTGCCCGTGCAGCTCGACGCCGGCGCCGTCGTCCTGCCCGTCGCCCTCACCCTCGGCCTGGGCCTGGCCGCCTCGGTGGCGGCGGTCTGGCGGTCGTGCCGGGTCGATCCCCTGGTCGCGCTCGGCGGCAGCTGACCCGCGCGAACGCGCCTCTGGCCCCATCCGCACGTCCCGAAGCCCTCAGGCCCCGAAGCCCCGACCCCCCAGGAGGAACCCCCATGCTGCACCTGTCACGCGTCACCCTGACCTATCCCGACGGCGAGGACGGGACCCTCGACGCCCTGGACGCGGTGGACCTGTCCGTCCCCGCCGGGCAGATGCTCGCCCTGGTCGGCCCGTCCGGGTCCGGTAAGTCATCCCTGCTGGCGGTGGCCGGGGCCCTCATCACCCCGACGGCGGGCACCGTCCGCGTCGGCGGGACGGAGGTCACCGGGGCCAGCCGGGCCGAGCGGGCCCGGCTGCGGCTGGAGCACATCGGGGTGGTCTTCCAGCAGCCCCGGCTCCTGCCGTCCCTGACCGCCCTGGAGCAGCTGCAGCTGGTCGGGGTGCTGCGCGGGGCCCGGCCTCGGGACCTGCGGGTAGCGGCCCGGGAGGCGCTGGCCGCCGTCGGGATGAGCTCGGCCGCCGGCCGCCGCCCCCACCAGTTGTCCGGGGGCCAGCGTCAACGGGTGAACATCGCCCGCGCCCTGATGGGCACCCCGTCCGTGCTGCTGGTGGACGAACCGACCTCGGCCCTGGACCACGAGCGCTCCGGCGAGGTGATGGACCTGCTCCGGGACCTCACCCGGGAGCGGTCCCTGGCCACCGTGGTGGTGACCCACGACCTGGAGTTCGTCCCCGTGGCGGACCGGGTGGTCACCCTGCGTGATGGGCGGCTGGCCGAACACGCGACGGTCTAAAGTGGGGAACCATGACCGATCAGTCTTCTCAGCACTCTTCCGAACAGCAGTTCCGCATCGAGCACGACACCATGGGCGAGGTCAAGGTCCCCGTCAATGCCCTGTACCGTGCCCAGACCCAGCGGGCCGTGGAGAACTTCCCGATCTCCGGCAAGACCCTCGAGCCGGCGCACATCCACGCCCTGGCCCAGGTCAAGAAGGCCGCGGCGAAGGCCAACGCCGAGCTCGGCGTGATCTCCGAGGAACGCCGGGACGCGATCGTGGCCGCCGCGGACGAGGTGATCTCCGGCAAGCACGACGCGCACTACCCGATCGACGTCTTCCAGACCGGCTCCGGCACCTCCTCGAACATGAACACCAACGAGGTGCTGGCCAACCTGGCCACGCAGGCGCTGAAGTCCGCCGGCTCGGACACCGAGGTCCACCCGAACGACCACGTCAACGCCTCCCAGTCCTCCAACGACGTCTTCCCGACCTCGGTGCACGTCGCCGTCACCGGCGCCCTGATCAATGACCTCAAGCCCGCCCTGGAGCACCTCGCGGCGTCCCTGGAGCGCAAGGCCCAGGCCTTCGAGGGCATCGTCAAGGCCGGCCGCACCCACCTGATGGACGCCACCCCGGTGACCCTTGGCCAGGAGTTCGGCGGCTACGCCGCCCAGGTCCGCTATGGCATCGAGCGCATCGACGCCTCCCTGCCCCGCGTGGCCGAGGTCCCCCTGGGCGGCACCGCCGTGGGCACCGGCATCAACACCCCGAAGGGCTTCTCCGCCCGCGTGATCGAGCTGCTCGCCGAGGAGACCGGCCTGCCGATCACCGAGGCGCGCAACCACTTCGAGGCCCAGGCGAACCGCGACGGCCTGGTCGAGGCCTCCGGCCAGCTGCGCAACATCGCGTACTCGTTCATGAAGATCAACAACGACCTGCGCTGGATGGGCTCCGGGCCGAACACCGGCCTGGGCGAGATCGCCATCCCGGACCTGCAGCCGGGTTCCTCGATCATGCCGGGCAAGGTCAACCCCGTGATCTGCGAGGCCGCCATCATGGTCTGCGCCCAGGTGATCGGCAACGACACCACGGTGTCCCTGTCCTCCACCAACGGCGCCTTCGAGCTCAACGTCGGCATCCCGGTGATGGCCGCCAACCTGCTCGAGTCCATCCGCCTGCTGGCCAACACCTCCCGCGTGATGGCGGACAAGATGATCGACGGCATCGAGGCCAACGAGGAGCGCTGCAGCTTCCTGGCCGGGGCCTCCCCGTCCATCGTCACTCCGCTGAACAAGGTCATCGGCTACGAGGCCGCCGCCAAGATCGCCAAGCACTCCGTGGCGCAGAAGATGACCGTGCGCGAGGCCGTCGTCGACCTGGGCTACGTGGAGCGCGGCGAGGTCACCGAGGAGCAGCTGGACGCGGCCCTGGACACCATGTCCATGACCCACCCGGCCTGATCCTCCCGGCCCGCCCGGAGGCCCGGTTCCCCGCCCGTCAGGGCAGGAACCGGGCCTCCGGCGTCTCCTCGAGCGCCCAGCCCAGGGCGCGTGCGTGCAACGGGGGCAGGTCCGGGAGCGCGCCGAGCCGGAACCAGCCGACGTCGGTGTTCTCCTCGTCGCCCACCCGTGCCTCGCCGGAGACGTAGTCCATCAGCATCACCACGTCCAGGTACTGGGCGCGGTCCCCGTTCGGGTACGTCACCTCGGTGGTGGTCCCGACGCCGGCCAGACGCCGCGGCGCGCACCGCACCCCGGTCTCCTCCAGGGTCTCCCGCACGGCGGTGGCCGCCGGCTCCTCACCGGGCTCGATGATCCCGGCCGGCAGCGTCCACCGGCCGTTGTCCGCGCGCTTGACCAGGAGCACCTCGCGCTCGTCCCCCGTCGGACCGGCCTCCCGGGCCTCCCCGCGGGCGGCCGGGCGCAGCACCACGGCCTTGCAGCCGGGCAGCCACAGCGAGTCGCGGCCGATCTTCTCGCGCAGGGCCAGGATGAACTCGGGAGTGGGCATGGACCCACGCTACAACCCGGGCGCGGGACGGGCGCCGGTCACGCCAGCAGCGCGACGGCGGTGCCGGCCAGCATGGCCGGACCGAACGGCAGGTGGGTGGACCCGGTGGCCCGCCGGGCGGCGACGAGGACCAGGGCCACCAGTCCCCCCACGACGAAGGCGACGACGATCGCCCCGAACAGGTGGTCCCAGCCCAGCCACCCGGCGTACAAGCCGAGTGCGCCGCCGAGCTTGACGTCGCCCATGCCCATGCCGGTCCGGCTGAGCAGGTGCAGGACGAGCATGAGCGCGAGGTAGACGGCGCCGCCCCCGAGCATTCCCCAGAACCGGGTCCACCCGGTGTCGCTGGCCAGGCACCCCAGGCCCAGGATGACCCCGCCTCCGGCGGCCAGCACCCCGGTCCACTGGTTGGGCAGCCGGTGCTCGCGCAGGTCCGTCACGGTGAGCACGACCGCGCACACCGCGAACAGTGCCAGCGCCGCCACCGCACAGGCCACCAGCAACCAGTTCCCGTCCCGGGCCGCCTCGACCAGTACATTCGGCATGGACCCCAGCCTAGGACCCCCGGCGACGGCCCCGGGCCGGACGCACCGACGCTGTGGACGGCGACGGTGGGCCGTGGCCGCCGCCTAGACTGGGCCCATGCCCGGCCCCCTGGACCGCCCCAGCACCAGCCCCTCCCCCGTGACGACCTACCGCTCCTGGCCGGAGTGGGTCCAGCGGACGGTCCCCGTGGCCGTCCTGGTGGCGCTGATGTGGGTCCTGGAGTTCATCGACCTGTTCGCCGGCGGCCGGCTCAACCAGTTCGGCATCCAGCCGCTGGAACCCGGTGGCATGAGCGGCATCCTCTTCGCCCCCCTGTTGCACTCCGGGTTCGGGCACCTGATCTCGAACACCGTCCCGCTGCTGGTCCTGGGCGTCATGATCGCGTGGATCACGCACCGGTGGTGGCTGATCACGGCCGGCGTCTGGCTGCTCGGCGGGCTGTTCACCTGGGTGATCGGCGGGACCGGCACCAACCACATCGGCGCCTCGCTCGTGGTCTACGGTTACGCGGCCTTCCTGGTCACCTACGGCGTGCTGTCCCGGCGGTTCTCGGCGATCCTGGGCGCCGTGGTCACGGTCCTGCTCTACGGCGGCTTCGTGTGGGGCTTCCTGCCCCTCAATCCGCGCGTCTCCTGGGAGGGCCACCTGGCCGGCGCGGCGGCGGGCGTGGTGGTGGCCTTCGCGGACACCCGCCAGGCCCACCGGGACCTGCGGCAGCGGCGCGCCCTGCAGGAGTGGTGACGACCGGGGCCATGCCCGGCAAATCCTGCCCGAAGGTCGCTGGTGTCAACTTCTCCCAAGTGGTAGTCATTCGCGCCGGTGGCAGGTATGCTGAAACCGCTTCCATCCGTGTGATACCGACTCAGTGATAAGTGCACCGACGGAAGCCTCCGGCTCCATGGCCTCTCATCCCGTTTCACGGGGCCATGGTCAACGGTGGATTCGCCCCGGTTCCCCCATCCCCCCCTCCGCGGGGACCGGCCCGATCCGCCAGGGGGCCGCTGCACCTCGTGCAGCGGCCCCTCTTTCTTTCGCCCGTCTGGTGCGCCCTCCCTCAGATGGAGGCGTCCTCCAGCAGTTCGGTCACGAGGGCGGCGATCGGCGAGCGCTCCGACCGGTTCAGCGTGACGTGGCCGAACAACGGGTGCCCCTTGAGGGTCTCGACGACGGCCGCGATGCCGTCATGCCGGCCCACCCGCAGGTTGTCCCGCTGTGCGATGTCGTGGGTGAGCACAATCTTGGAGTTCTGTCCCATGCGGCTCATCACCGTCAGCAGCACGTTCTTCTCCAGGGACTGCGCCTCGTCCACGATCACCCAGGAATCGTGCAGGGACCGGCCGCGGATGTGGGTGAGCGGCAGGACCTCCAGCATCCCCCGGTCGACCACCTCGTCCAGGACCTCGGTGGAGACCAGGGCTCCCAGGGTGTCGAACACGGCCTGGGCCCAGGGGTTCATCTTCTCGGACTCCGAACCGGGCAGGTACCCCAGTTCCTGCCCCCCGACGGCGTAGAGCGGGCGGAAGACCACCACCTTGCGGTGCTCGCGGCGTTCCATCACCGCGTCCAGTCCGGCGCAGAGTGCCAGCGCCGACTTGCCGGTACCGGCCCGGCCGCCCAGGGACACGATGCCGACGGTGGGGTCGAGGAGCAGGTCGATGGCCAGGCGCTGCTCCGCGGAGCGGCCGTGCAGGCCGAACACGTCCCGGTCCCCACGGACCACCTGGGTGTTGCGGTGCTGGTCCACCCGGCCCAGGGCGGAGCCGCGCGGCGAGGTGATCACCAGTCCGGTGTTCACCGGCAGCTCGGCCGCCTCTGCCACCGCCACCGGGTCGCCCGCGTAGAGGGCGTTGACCTCCTCCTCGGTGGCCCTGACCTCGGCCGTGCCGGTCCAGCCGGAGTCGCGGACGAGCTCGTTGCGGTACTCGTCGGCCTGGAGTCCCATGGCCGAGGCCTTGACGCGCATCGGCAGGTCCTTGGAGACCACCGTGACGTCGCGCCCCTCGTCGGCGAAGTTCTTGGCCACCGCCAGGATGCGGGCGTCGTTCTCGGTGGACCGGAACCCGTGGGGCAGCACGTCCACGGAGATGTGGTTCAGCTCCACCCGCAGTGACCCGCCCTCCGTGCCCAGGGGCACCGGGCGGTTCAGCGATCCGTGCTCGATCCGCAGCTCGTCCAGCAGCCGCAGCGCCTTGCGCGCGAAGTACCCCAGGTCCGGGTCGTCCCGCTTCTTCTCCAGTTCCGAGATCACCACGATCGGCAGGATCACCTCGTGCTCGGCGAAGCGCAGGATCGCCCGCGGATCGGACAGGAGCACGGAGGTGTCGAGCAGGTAGGACCGCTCCCCCACGCTCATCCGTGGTGCGGGCTGGGTGGCCTCCGGGGTGGTGGCGGCCAGGGCGGTAGACAGGTTATCCACGTCGGACTCCAGACCGGGGCACGCGCCCCGATGATCGAGGGGCGGGGTGGGGCGGACCGGCCGGGGGCCGGAACGGCCCCCCGCTGCGTGCTGTCGGGAGTGACGGCATACGGCCTGGCCTTTCCGATCAATCCGCCGGGTGCGGATCGACTCGATCCGTGCCCGTCGGCGACTGATACCCCCACCGTAGGACCGCGCGCCGGGGTGCGGGAGGAGAAAGCGCCAGGTGACGTGATTAACTTTCGGTGAAGGTATCGCCAACGGGTCACGGCCCCGCGTCGGGGCCGGCGTGGTCAGGACCCGAAGCGGCGCTGCCGGGAGGCGAAGTCCCGCAGGGCGCGGATGAAGTCCACCCGGCGGAAGTCCGGCCACAGGGCCTCGCAGAAGTAGAACTCCGAGTAGGCGGACTGCCACATCAGGAACCCGGAGAGGCGCTGCTCGCCCGAGGTGCGGATCACCAGGTCGGGGTCCGGCTGGCCACGGGTGTAGAGGCGGTCGGAGATCTGCTCGTCCGTGAGCTCCGCGGCCACGTCCGCGGCACTGCGGCCGGCGGCGTCGGCCTCCAACAGCAGCTCCTTGACCGCGTCCACGATCTCCCGGCGGCCGCCGTAGCCCACCGCGACGTTCACGTGCACCCCCTCGGCGTCCGCCGTGCGGGCCTGCAGGTCCTCCAGCGTCTCCGCCAGGCCCTCGGGGAGCAGGTCGGGCGCGCCGACGGCCTGCACGCGGACCCGGTGGCCGTTCTCCAGGCCGTCGGCCAGCCGCGCCAGGGTGTTGCCGATGATGCCGACCAGCTGTTCCAGCTCGTCCGGGGGGCGATTCATGTTGTCCGTGGAGAGCATGTACAGCGTCACGACCTTGATGCCCAGCTCGTCGCACCAGCCCAGGAACTCGTGGATCTTCTCCGCACCGGCCTGGTGGCCGTCCGCCGTGGTGGCCCCCGAGGCCTTGGCCCAGCGGCGGTTGCCGTCCAGGACCACGCCGATGTGCCGCGGCAGCCGCTCCGGGTCCAGGCTCGAGGCGATGACCCGCTCATAGATGCTGTAGACCACGTTCGGTCCCACCATGGTCCCCCACCTTCCGGCCGCGGCGCGCCCCGTGCCGGCGCTCCTGCTGGGGTCTACGGTAGCGAACCCCGGGCGCGACCCAGCTCCTCCCCAGACGGCCGGACTACTCTGGGGTAATGATGCAGCACCCCGTCGCCGACCCCTCGGCCGGTGCCCCGGGCCTGGCCGAGCAGTCCTCACCGCGCCGTCGCTGGCGCATGGAGCGCGTGACGGATCCCGACCACCCCGACTTCAAGCCGCGGATGCGGGGCCACCTGCACGCCGCGATGGTTCCCCTGGTCCTGGCGGCCGGCATCGTCCTGGTCGTCCTGGCGCCCACCCCCGGCCTGACGTGGGCCAGCGCGGTGTACGCCCTCACCGGGCTGATGCTGTTCGCGGTCTCGGCGGTCTACCACCTGGTGCAGTGGACGCCGAGGGTGGCCCTGGTGCTCAAGCGACTGGACCACACGAACATCATGCTGGTCATCGCCGGCACCTACACGCCCCTGTCCATCGCCCTGCTGCCCCCGGGCAAGGCCACGCTGCTGCTGGGCTGTGTCTGGGTCGGGGCCGTGGCGGGCGTGGCGTTCCGGGTGTTCTGGACCGCGGCGCCGCGCTGGCTCTACACCCCGGTCTACGTCCTGCTCGGGCTGGCGGCCCTGCTGTTCATCGCGGACTTCTTCGCCGCCGACGCGGTGGCCGCCGTCCTGGTCTGCGCGGGCGGGGCCTGCTACATCATCGGCGCCGTGTTCTACGCCCTCAAGCGGCCGAACCTCCACCG
This sequence comes from Citricoccus sp., assembly GCF_035445025.1. Taxonomy (NCBI): domain Bacteria; kingdom Bacillati; phylum Actinomycetota; class Actinomycetes; order Micrococcales; family Micrococcaceae; genus Citricoccus; species Citricoccus sp. The sequence goes on from NZ_DAOMPX010000002.1 coordinate 144,552, forward strand.
CGAGTGGTTCGGCTTCCACGAGCTGTTCCACGCCTTCACCATCGGCGGCTTCGCCTGTCACTACGTCGCCATCATGGTCGCGGTGCTGCAGGCCTGATCCCGCCGCCCGCCGCCGGGCCGCCCATATCCGGGCCTCACGCGTCCGGGGCCGGCCCCCGGCCGGCCAGCCGGTCCAGGGCGTCGGTACCGTCCACGGGGGCGTGGCACAACGTCCCGTGGCACAGGTAGAGGGCCGTTCCGCCGTCGCGAGAGCCCCGCCCGGCGGTGACGTCGTCCGGGTCCGCCGCGACATCGGGACCGGTGGCCGGCTCGGGAGACGCCTGGACACCGACCACACCGCGGACGATCGCCCAGGCCAGGGCCCGTCGCCGGTCCTCGGCGGCGCCCCCGGTGGCCACCAGGAGGTCCTCGACCGCACCGTGCCGGGCCGCCAGCCGCAGGACCGTGGCGGTCTCCAGCGGGGCCTGCGCCCCCAGCCGGGCCAGGTGTGCGAGCAGCCGCTCCGCCCACGCCCGGGCTCCCCCGGCCGGCAGGGTCCCGGCGTGGACCGGGGCCAGCACGTGCCACTGCAGCAGCACCTCGGCCCAGGCCCCCAGGGCGGACGGCTCGGCGCCGTCCAGCGGGGAGGCGAAGGAGGGGCCGCCCTGCGCCGCGGCCAGGACGGCGTCCCCGGCCGGGGCCGCCAGCAGGGCCGGCCCGTGGTCGGTCCGGACCACCAGGGTCCCGACGACGGCATCCACTACCGTCCGTGCCCGCACCTTCCAGCGCCGGCGGCCGGTGGAGCGGTAGAGCGCGATGAAGGCCCCGGCCGCCTGGGCGTGGTCGGCGAGCGTCCCGGCGGCCGGGCCGGGCCGGCCGTCGAGTGCCGAGCGCAGCACGTGGGCGGGACCGCGCGCGGTGCCGTCGGCTCCCCGTGGCGCCTCGCCGCCCGCCCCCGCCGCCGCGACGGCCAGCGGCCGGCAGTGCACCCGCCAGATTGCCTCCCCGGCGGCGAGCGCCTGGTCCAGCAGCCGGTCCTCTCCGAGCAGCGCCCACGCCTCGGCCAGGGCGGTGACGGTCATCCCGTTCCAGGCCGCCACCTCCTTGCCGTCCCGTGCCGGTTGCGGCCGGGACGCCACCCGCCGCCGCAGCCCGGGCAGGGCCCGGTCCCACAGGTCCTGTTCGGCCTCCGTGAGCAACCGGCCGGCGTGCAGGGTCAACGCCGCGGTGCCGGGCTCCACGGGCACCCCGGCCAGGACCTCCGCCAGGTGCCCCACCTCGGCGGGACCGGCCTCGGGAGCCTCCGCGGCCAGGGCCGCACGCAGCTCTGCGGGCGTCCACGTGTAGGTCGCCCCCTCCACGGGGTGGCCGTCCACCACGGTGTCCGCGTCCAGGCTGGCGGCGAACGCCCCGGAGGCGGTGGTCATCTGCTCCGCGAGCCAGGACGCCGTGCCCAGGGCGAGGCGGCGGGCGAGGGCCGGATGGCGCGGGTCCAGCGGCGCCAGGTGGTCCAGGTGGTCCCCGAGCACCGCCCAGCGGGCGTACCAGCGCAGCAGTTGGGCGTTGTCGTAGAGCATCTTCTCGAAGTGGGGCAGCGCCCAGGTCTGGTCCGTGGCGTAGCGGGCGAATCCCCCGGAGACCGGGTCCGCCAGGGACGAGGTGCCCATCACGGCCAGGGTGCGTGCGGTCAGGGCCCACGCCTGCGCCCGGGCGGGTCGGGGTCCCGTGGCGGCCGCCTGCAGCAGGAAACCCAGGGCGGGACTGGGCGGGAACTTGGGCGCCCCGGGGCCGAAACCGCCGTGCCCGGCGTCCTCCAGGCGTGCCAGCTGCGCGATCGCCTCGCTGACGGCACCGGAGAACGGTTCCGGTCCGGCGTCGGTCTCCGCCGGGGCCTGCTCCGCCCCGACCACGACGGCGGCCAGCGCCGTGGACTGCCGGCCCACCCCGGCGGCCAGGGCGGCCGCCGCCTGCTCGACCTCACCCCGGCGGTGCGTCCAGGCGGCGTGCACCGCGTCCAGGACCTGGCGGAAGGACGGCGTACGCCCTCCCCCGCCGTGGTGGCGGGGCGTGGGCGGATAGTAGGTGCCCGCGTGGAAGGGGCGCCCGTCCGGGGTGGTGAACACGCTCATCGGCCAGCCGCCCTGACCGGTCAGCAGCTGGGTCGCGGTCATGTACGCCTCGTCCACGTCCGGGTGTTCCTCCCGGTCCACCTTGACCGCCACGAAGCGGGCGTTCAGCTCACGGGCGGTGTCCTCGTCCTCGAAGGACTCGTGCGCCATGACGTGGCACCAGTGGCAGGCCGCGTAGCCGACCGAGACGAAGACCGGGACGTCCCGGCGGGCGGCCTCGGCGAAGGCCGCGGGCCCCCAGGGCCGCCAGTCCACCGGGTTGCCGGCGTGCTGGAGCAGGTAGGGGCTGGTCGCATCGGCGAGCTGGTTGGCCATGGCCCCACGGTAGGGCGGGCGATCCCCGTCCCTCCAGCCTGCCCCGACGCTCCGTGGCCGCTCAGTCCCGGCCGGAGTCCGGTGCCTTCGGTTCCGGCGCCGGGCCGTCGAGGTATCCGGGATACTTCTTCTGCAACCGGGCCCGCTGGATGTCGATGTCGGAGCCGGAGCGCCGGTCGACGTCGAGGTCCTCCTCCGGGTGGCGCACGTCCTCCGGGAGGTAGCCCTGGTAGCGGTTCACGAGCATGTCCTCGGCCTGGCCGGAACGGTACTGCACCCGGCGGATGGAGCGGACCATGAGCCGGATGACCACGATGGCCATGGCCACCATCAGCGCCGTGAACAGGAAGCCCTCGATGCCCGGGGTGACCTCGGTCTGGTCCAGCCCCGGCTTCAGGGTCGGTTCGGGCACGCCCGGCATCGGCTGTCCGACGGCCGTATCACCGTCACCCGGGACGGCGGAGGCGGACAGGAGAAGGGGCGGGAAGGCGATCACGGTCGACCATTCTACCGGTGGCCGCCCGCCCCCGGCCGACGGCGGGGACCGGCCTCAGCGCAGGCCGGTGAACAGGTCGGTCTCCGGCAGGGTGGTCTCCACCCGGGAGTCGATCAGGACGTAGTCCTCCCACGGCCAGGTCCGGCGCAGCAGGGAATTGGGAGCGGCGAAGAAGTGACCGGTCGGGTCCACCTGGGTCCGGTGCGCCCGCAGGGCGGCATCGCGCCGCTCGAGGTAGTCGGCCACGTCGATCTGCGTGGTGACCCGGTGGTCGGTGATGCGGAACCGGGCCGGACCGGACTGCGCCTCCTGCTCCTCGGCAGCGGCCGCCTCACGCTCGTCCCGCTCCTCCGCCAGCAGCTTCTCGTACCACGCCATCCGCTCCGTGAACGGGGACTCCTCGCCCGCGGCCAGGTAGGCCTCGTGCAGGGCCCGGTACTTGTCCGGGTTGAACGCGCGGTCGTAGTAGAGCTTGGACGGGGTCCACGGCTCGCCCAGCCCGGGAAACCGCTCCGGGTCGCCCGCGGCCCGGTAGGCCTCCACCGTGATCTCGTGGGACTTGATGTGGTCCGGGTGCGGGTAGCCGCCGATCTCGTCGTAGCTGATCAGCACGTGGGGCCGGAACTCCCGGATCACGCGCACCAGCGGCGCCGTGGCCCGGTCCAGGGGGACGGTGGCGAAACAGCCGAAGGGCAACGGCGGCAGCGGGTCACCCTCGGGCAGCCCGGAGTCCATGAACCCGAGCCACCGGTGCTCGATCCCCAGGGCCGCGCCGGCCTCGTCCATCTCGGCACGGCGCACCCCGGTGATGTCGCGGTCCAGTCGCACGGTGTCCCCGTAGGCGGGGTTCAGCAGGTCCCCCCGCTCGCCGCCGGTGCAGGTCACCACCATGACCTCCGCCCCGGCCTCCTCGTAGGCGGCCATCATCGCGGCGCCCTTCGACGACTCGTCGTCCGGGTGGGCGTGGACCGCCATCAGGCGCAGGCCGTGGGAGGCCGGGACGCCGCGGGCCTCGGGACCGGCGTGCGAGGCCTCGGCCTCGACCGTTCCGTAGTCGGCCTGGCCCACCGGGACGCCGAACTCCGGCGCGCCGGTACCGTCCGGGTCGATCAGGGAAGAACTGCTCACGTGGCCTCGGCTGCTTTCCCGCCCCGTCCCACACCCGGCGGGCGTGCTGAGGCGGCATGATCGGGGACCTGCACGGTCCGGTGGACGTCGGTGGAGCCTCGGGTCGCCGGGATACCATGGAGCGATATGGATCCCTCACCCCAGGCCTCGGCGGACCAAGCGCCGAGGGACAGCCTAGCGAACCGGTATGGGCGCTCCCAGCGCACCGGCCCGACCTTCTGGACCCGTTGGGGCCGCTGGGTCGCGGCGGCGGCACTGGTCCTCGCGGTCGGCGTGGTGGCCTGGCTCACCGTCTCGGCCACCAGCCGGACCCTGGACTGGAAGGACGTGGGGTTCGAGATCTCCTCCCCCACCCGGGCCTCGGTGACCTTCCAGCTCACCAAGGACCCCGAGGACACCGTGGAGTGCGCCGTCCAGGTCCTGTCGGAGCAGTACGCGGTGGTGGGATGGCGCACCGTGGTGATCGGGCCCGAGGACGAGACCGGCAGCGGCCTGCCCTCGGACCGGACCCGGTACTACGACGTCACCCTGCGCACCGACGAGCTCGGCGTCAACGGCGGGGTCAACTCCTGCTGGATCGGCGAGCCCTGAGCCGCGCGTCCGGAGCGACCGGACTCCGTGACGAACTGAGACGCTGATCACGACGGGCGTGACGGATGTGAAGCAGATCCGTTAGAGTGGACCGCATTGGTTCTCGACCCCGCCTGACGGGGCCCGTACGGATTCCGGTCCGTGAAGGCTCCTCCGGCGGGGTTCTTGCATGGATGCCACCCGGGCTGCACTCGCAGCACAGCGCCATGCACCGGAAGCACTGTGCGGTCCCGGTCGTCCCGGCCCGTCCGCCCAGTCGACCGACCCGAAGGAGAAGACGCGTCCATGAGCAACACCGACAGCGCTCCCTGGCTGACCCAGGAGGCCTACGACCGCCTGAAGCAGGAGCTGGACCATATCTCCGGTCCCGGCCGCCAGGAGATCATCGACCGCATCGAGCAGGCCCGCGAGGAGGGTGACCTCAAGGAGAACGGGGGCTACCACGCCGCCCGCGAGGAGCAGTCCAAGAACGAGGGCCGCATCCAGGAGCTCAAGTACCTCCTCGAGACCGCGGTGATCGGCGCCGCCCCGGCCGACAACGGCGTGGTGGAGCCCGGCATGGTCGTCGAGGCGAAGATCGCCGGCGACGTGGAGACCTTCCTGTTCGGCAACCGCGAGATCGCCGATGACAAGGACTCGATCACCGTCTACTCCGAGCGTTCCCCCCTCGGTGAGGCCATCCAGGGCGCCAAGGTGGGCGACTCGCTCTCCTACTCGGCCCCGAACGGCAGGGACATCACCGTGGAGATCGTCTCCGCGAAGCCCTACCAGGGCTGAGCCACCCCGAGACGGCCCCGGCCGGGCCCTGCCCAGGGCCCGGGGCACGGACGGACCACGACGGCGGCGCACCGGTTTCGCACCGGTGCGCCGCCGTCGTTGTTGCTAGGTTGGGGTCATGCTCATCGTCGAAGAGACCTTCCTGCTGCTGACCAAGGACAACGGGGCCGCCGAGAGGGTCTCGCGATACCGCCGCCACGGGCTCGTCGCGGCCCTGCTGACGGACCTGGCCGAGGCCGGGGTCATCGACGTCGGCCAGGGCCGGGACCCCCGGGTCGCGGTGGTGCGGGCCGGCACCACCGGGGATCCCGTGCTGGACGCCTCGCTGCCCGCCCTGGACCGGTTGTCCGGGAAGAGGATCTCCGCGCTGCTGGCCAGCCCGGCGCTGGATCCGGAGCGGGCCGTGGGGCACGCGCTGGCCCGGCAGGGCATCGTGCAGGAGGTCCCCCGCCGGTTCCGCGCCCCTCACTACGTCATCACCAGCCCGGCACCGGAGATCGCCCTGCGCCAGCGGCTCGGCGAGGTCCTGGCCGGGACCCGTGAGGCCACCCGGGCCGACGGGACCGAGCTCGGCATCCTCAAGGCCCTGAACCTCGCCTACGGCCTGCTCGGCCCGGCCCGCGGCGACCTGGACCGCCGCGGGCTGGCACGACGCATCGTGGCCGTCTCCCAGGATAATCCCGCCGTGGCGGCCCTGCAGCGGAGGGTGGGCACCATCCCGGCCTCCACCACGGTCGCCGTGACCGCGGCCGGCGCGGCCTGAGCCGGTCGCCCCGACGCCGCCTGACCGCTCAGGCCGGATCCGTGGAGCCCTCTTCCACGGGCGTGACGGCCGGTTCCGGCGTCCCCTCCGCGGCCAGCGCCTGGTGGCGGCGGTAGACCTGGACGCCGATGGCCACGGGGATGGCCGCGACGGCGGCCGCCCGCATCCAGGGCCGGTCCAGGACGTGGCCGGTCGCCGCGTCCAGGGACACCCGCCCGGCACCGCCGACCGCGAAGGCCGTGGCGGCCAGGCCGAGCACCGCGGGGTACTCCAGGC